>JAAFHV010000489.1 GCA_013297655.1 Myxococcales bacterium
GGGCGAGGTGGCCCGCGCTTTGGCCGCGACCTGCGAGCGGAACGTGACCCCCGAGACCGGGCCGCGGAGCCGGACGGGGGCGAGCACGCCGCGCGCTTCGACCCGCACGAACGGCACCTTGCGCCGGCGGAGCTCGGCCTCGCAGGCCCCTTGGCCGAGGGAGCCGTAACGCACGGCGGGGGTGTTCGCGGCGTTGGCGGGCACGTCGGGGGGATCTTGAGGGCCGACCGGCGCCTCGTGGTCTTGCGGCTCGACCGGCTCTTCTCCCGGGAGGCTGGCGGCGGCGGGTCCCGCAATGGCGAGGCCCAGGAGCGCGACCACGAGCATGGCGGCGCGCGCCGGCGCTGGCTTCGGGAGAGTTTGCCGCCAAGACCCCATCGGCCGGCGAGCTTAGCGGACGGAGCTTCGATTGCCAGTTCGGGCCCCAAAAAGCCGCTCGGTTCGTGGAATCTTCCGGTGAGGTCGGACGGCGGTCGTGATGGCCACGCGCGGCCGCCTTCGGACCAACGCCCGATCTGAGCTATCATCCCGGAGGCCTCGACCATGCTCGATCTCAGCCTTCGCGCCCGCCAGATCCTCTACGCCGCCGTGACCGAGTTCGTCGCCACCGGTGAGCCCGTCGGCTCGCGCACGCTGTCGAAGCGCGGGATCGAGCTCTCCCCCGCGAGCATTCGCAACGTGCTGTCGGACCTCGAAGAAGAGGGGTTCTTGCACCAGCCGCACACGAGCGCCGGCCGGGTGCCGACCGACAAGGCCTTCCGCTTCTTCATCGACGCGCTCATGGAAGTGCAGAAGCTCTCCAAGGACGACGACCAGCGCATTCGCTCGCGCCTTCTCGACCTCCAGCCGAACCAGAGCGTGCTCCGCGAGACGGGGCGCATGCTCTCCGAGCTCACTGGCACCGCGGCGGTGGTGGTGGCCCCTCGCGCAGACACCCTCACGCTCAAGCACATGCGGTTCATTCGCACGCTGCCGGGCGAGCTCCTCGCCGTGCTCGTGATGTCGAACGGGGAGGTGCAAAATCGCTTCCTCAAGGCCGCCGTCGACGAAGACACCCTCGTCAAAATCCATAATCTTCTCGATGACGTAGGCGAGGGGAGAACCCTCGGGGAGCTGGCCGAGCTCTTTGCTCGTCGGCTCGCGACGGAGCGGGTCCAGCACGACGCGCTCCGGAAGCGCGCGTTCGAGCTCGGGGGTGCGGCGGTGGCCCACGTCGGCGACGAACGAAGCGTGGAGATCGTGATCGAGGGCCGCGCGAAGTTGCTCGGGCACATCGACTTTTCGGACGCTACGGGCATGAAGGGCGTCGTGACCGCGCTCGACGAGACCGAGAGCCTCGTGCACCTCCTCGTCGCGACGGTGGAGGCCGAGGGCGCGACGGTGGTCGTGGGGCGCGAGGCGGGTGAGCTCGGCGGAGGGCAGCTCGCGATCGTGCGCGCGTCGTACTCGAACGGGCGGCACAGCGCTGGCGCGGTCGGCGTCATCGGGCCGACGCGGATGGACTATCCCAAGGTGGTGCCCCTCGTGGAGGCCACCGCGAGCGCGATGAGCGCCTTCATGGGCCGCGGCGGCACCACGACTCACCACGACGAAGACGACGATTAGCTCTCCGTAGCCCCCGCTGCGGGCGCGCGACGTGCGGGCGCCGGCTCGGAGCGTGGCGAAACGCGGCAAGTTGGGCCCGCGTTTGGTTGTTCGTGTAGCGTTCCGAAGGCCATGAGAACCTCTCCTCCGGACCTCCCCGGCAGCGCGAACAGCGACTCGCCGCTGGACCGCGCCCTCGCGTTGCTCCTCGCGGGTGAACGCGAAGCGGCCTTGCGGTGGAGCGCCGCGGTCGTGAAACAAGACGCCTCGGTGCCGAGCGCGCTCATTCTCACGTGCCGGCTTTTGGCCGACTCGGGGCGCACGGAGGCTGCGATTCAGGGCTTCGAGCTCGCGATCAAGCGCTGCATCGACTCGGGAAATCTCCCGCTCGCGGTGGCGGCGGTCGGCGACCTGCGCACGCTCGGAGCGCCGGTCGACAAGGTGCTCGACGAGATCGCGGCCGCGTTCTGCGCGGGCTCGCCTCGTCTCGCCGACGCCGCCGCGCCGCCCCCTCCGCCGCTGCCCACGAACGAAGAGTTTCAGCCGCTGAGCTCGTTCCTGACCGGTCCCGCGCTGCTCTCGAAGGTGACCGAGATCGTGCACGAGGCGACCACCGACTACGAGTCGCTCGCGGACTCCGAGCCGCCCCTCGTCTCGCCGCTGCCGCTCTTCAGCTCCCTCGAGCGCGAGCCGCTGCGGGCCCTCATCGCGTGCTTCGAGATGTTCACCGTTCCGGCGGGCAAAGAGGTCATCCGCGAAGGGGAAGAGGGCGCCGAGGCGTACATCGTCGCCCGGGGAGAGCTCGAGGTTCGTCGCGGGGCGAACAGCGCGCACGACGAGACCGACGACGTGACCTTGGCGCGGCTCGCGAACGGCGCACTGTTCGGGGAAATGGCTCTCTTGTCGCGTGCGCCGCGCGCGGCGAGCGTGGTCGCGTGCCGGCCTTCGATCTTGCTCATGGCCCGTCGCGACGCGCTCGAGGTGGTCGCCGAGAAGCTGCCCGAGGTCGGGATCGAGCTCGCGGCCCACTGCCGGCGGCGCATGGTGACGAACCTCGTTCGCACCTCGCCGGTGCTGCTCGCGGTCGATCCGAGCGAGCGCCCCGCGCTGGTGGAGCGCTTCGAAACGCGCGTCTTCGAGAAGGGCGACAAGCTCATCGAAGAAGGAAAACCGACGAGCGGCCTCCACCTCATCGCCTCTGGTGAGGTCGCCGTGATCGGGCACGAAGAGGGGGGCGAGCCGTTCGTCATCAAGACCCTCGGGCCGGGCGACGAACGGCTCGCCC
>JAAFHV010000491.1 GCA_013297655.1 Myxococcales bacterium
GAGGAGCGGCACGATGAACACGACGACCTCGTTGCCGTGCGCCTTCCGGTGCTCCGCGATGCGCTTCTCTATTCCGGCGCGCTCCTCCGCGGTGAGCAAGCCCGCGCCGTCGTTTACGGCCCCCGTGAGGGCCGGCGGCACATAAGCGAGCACGCGTGACTCCCCCCCGAGGAGCAACACCACCAGCGCGGCGAGGACGACGAACAGCCGACGAAAACCCATTGAACCAGGCTACCCCTACCGCGCACCGCCGGGGACGGACAAAACCGGAGCGACGCCACGATCTGCGGCCACGCGCGGCCTGGGAAGGAGCGCACGCGCTTCGTGGCGAACGCCGGAGCTATTGCACCGTCGCCTCGTCGTCGTACACCACGTCGAACGCCGCGCCGGGGCGCATCGCAGCGCCGTCCTCGTTGAAGATCTCCCACTCCATTTCGGGCGCGGGGCCGGACCCCGGATAAAGGGTCTTCTGCATCGCGCGAATGCCAATCGGGTGGTCGTTGTAGACCCACCGCGGCGACCAATTCTGGGTCACGATCAGGCGGCGCCCGGCGAGCCGAAAGCCGACCGCGCTGCCACGGAGCGCGGCCCCTTCCGCCACCACGGTGCGCACGTTGGAGGTCGGCACGAGCACGTCGTATTGCTCACCGGCTTGCATCGGCGCGCTCGTATTCTGGTGAAAGATGGCCCACTTTTGTCGGCTCGTCTCGTAGAACACGCCGATGTTCCGCGGTCCGTTCCCGGCGAGCTGCCCATACACGTAGAGTTGCTGCACGATCGGCCGCACGTCGGGGCGCGAGTTCGTCGACGGGTGATCGATGTAGACGTAGTTGGCGTGCCTGTTGGTGCTCGTCGCGGTCACCGTAAAGACGTTGGGCGAGCCTTGGCGCGCGTAGAGAACGTTGAACCCCGCGTCGGCCGGGAAG
This sequence comes from Myxococcales bacterium, assembly GCA_013297655.1. Taxonomy (GTDB): domain Bacteria; phylum Myxococcota_A; class Polyangia; order Polyangiales; family Polyangiaceae; genus JAAFHV01. Next base: position 927 of record JAAFHV010000491.1, read on the forward strand.
GGCGTGTTGTTCGCCGCCCACATCACGAACCCCTGCTCGGGCCCCATGTAGCGCGACGCCGTCGGCTGCGCGAAGAGAGTGCCGTCGGAGAGCTCGCGCTTCTGGGCGAGCATCTTGTCGGCCCCGTAGTTGAAGTAGTGCGTCGTAAAGATGTATCCGCCCGGCTTCGTGAGCTGACTGCTCACGGTTCGCACGAGGGGCGAGCCGCCCGCCGAGCCGAGGCTGAAGGTGTACACCCCACCGTTCGGATACCCGGCTTGCGCCGAAGCGGCGAGGGTGAACGACGCGGCCACGCAGAGGGTCGAGAGCACTCTTTTCATGATTCTTCTCCAAAAGACGAAATACGGAGTTGCGGACCGTGCTCGACGAGCGTTCGGTCGGGGAGCGCGGGAGCGCGGGACCGCGGGAGCTCAAGGGGATATGTTGCCGGAGGCGTTGTTGCGGAAGGTGTTCGTGCCCGACTCGGTCACCGGCTGTCCGTTCGCGACCACGCCGAAGCCAGCGGAGCCTTCGATCACGCAGTCACGAATGCTGACGTCGGAGCCCCCGCTGTCGGCGCTGAGGACGATGTTCCCGCGGTGTCCGAACGCGTTCGGGATCGAGCCGCCGCCGCTGATGTCGCACCGTTCGAGGACGTTCCCCTTCGTCACGAGGTCGACGCGCGCGAACCCGCCCGTATCGGGCTTTATCGAGATGCGCTGCGACTCGGTGCCGATCGCCTTGAGCGCGCCATCGAAGCCGAGCGCGGCGTCCTTGCCGACCACGACCGTCACGCCTGCGGCCACGGTCTGGATGCCGCGAAACTGCGTCGACTTCGGCACGTGATAGGGCACGTCGAGGAGACTCCACGTTTGGCTCGCGTCGCGAAGGGTGCTCGTGTTCACCGCGAGCACCCGCGCGACGTTCTTCGCGTTCCCGGCGAACTTGTTTCCTGCGCCGCCGAGCCGCGCGATCACGTTCGGGTTCACCTCGACTCCAGCGTCGCCGGAGCCCTGCACGACGAGCCGTTCGAGCGCCTCGAGCTCGCCCCCTTCTCCTACGGAGAGGCCCACCGTCGCGGAGCCTTCGATCACACAATCACGAATACTGACATTGCCCTCGGCGAAGCTCGCCGCGCCGACGAGCACTGCCCCCGCGAGGTCGACGTTTCGCGCGCCGGCGTCGACGATCTTGACGTGATTGAGGGTATTCGCGGCGCTCTTCGAGAAGATCTCGAGCCCTGTCCACTTCGCCCCCGCGCTCGCGGCGCGGAGCAAGATTGGCGCGTCCGCGGTGCCCGTCGCGTCGAGGGACCCCGCCTTATCCACGACGAATCCCGTCTTCGCCTCGAACGCGATCACGGTCCCGGCGGTGATCTTGGTGGCGCGTGTAAGGCGCACCTCGCACGTTACGAGGTAGTCGACCGCGCGCCCCGGCGTGTGCACGAACGTCTCGGGCAGGGGCGCCATACAGTCGACGACGACAGGTCCGGCAGCGGCGTCGGCGGCAGCGCTCGCGTCTACCTCCGTGCTCACGTTCGCGTCGGCGCCAGCGTCGCTGGTCGTGTTGCCCGGTACGACGGTGCATCCGGGGCCCACGAGGGCGAGGAAGGAAGTGGTCGCGAAGGAGGCGAGAAGGAGGGAGTAGGCTCTCATCGAAGAGGTAGAGGCCGCCTCCGAGAGAGTGTGAACGTCAGGGCCGACGATTTTTTTCGGCGCGCGCGAAGTACGCTCAAAACCGCAACGAACCCGAGCACTTGCGACACCGCACCGGTGCCCCCACCCTCGCCGCTTCGTGAGGATGGGCGCGCGGCGCAACTGTAGAGCCCCGTCGTCTCGGGGTCACGGACGGGCGCTCCCGGCAGGCCCGGCCCGGCGTCTGCGGGCGGCGACGAGGGCGCGGGGGTCGGGGTCGTCGCCGATGGCGTTGAAGAAGGAGGAGCCGGTGGCGTCGGAGG
>JAAFHV010000492.1 GCA_013297655.1 Myxococcales bacterium
TTGTGCGAGCTTTATCGACTCTCGTTGTGCCTTGATCGCGTCGGCGCCGATCTCTCCCTCGTGCTTGAAATCACCCTTCAACGAGACGATCACGCGCACGAGTGTCTCGCCGTTCGGGTGCACCACCTTGGGCCGCACGAGCTCACCGTCGGGACCGAGCGAGAGCTCTTTTGTCGTCGCTTGGCTCGAGGTGCCCGTCTGCGGCGCGGTGGTGTCCGAAGCACACCCCACGATCCCCGACGCGGCGATCGTCGTGACGAGCACGATCGAGCCCAAAACACGGTGCGTGCCGATTCCCCATTCGTTCATGAAGTTCCTCCAGGAAAGAGAAGGAGGGCGCGCAGCGCGGACGCGTGCACGAGCCGGATCGGCGTCGGCCAACCCGCTCTGCTTCGTGTGACGTCGCTCCGCCGTCCCTCGCTTAGGAACCTACGGAGCGCGCAGTGGACGCGAAACCGCTACCCCGCCAATGGCACGCATAGGCGGCGCCTATTCGTGCCGCGAGCCCTTCGTTGCCTGCTTTTTTCCGAGGTATCCGCCGAGCCCGGCAAACGGGACGGCGAGCATGAGGGTGGTGAAGAAGCCCGCGACGCCGACCGCGCCGAACGTGAGCCCGCCGACGATGATGGCGAGCGCGACGCCCGCGATCGAGGCTTCCCGACCGCCGAGGCCCTTCGAATAGCGGCCGACGAGGAACCCACCCGCGACAGAAGCGAGCCCGAGCGCGAGCGCATGGGGGACGGCGAGGTACATGCCGACCCGCGCGCGAACGGCGGGCTCCATGTTGGCGAGCATGCGCATGCCGTCGGCCGAGATGGTCGTGCCGAACGTGCGCGCCAAGAGCTGATTGGAGGCCCACTGCGCGACGCCCATGAGCGGGAGCCACGCGCCGAAGATGCCGACCGTGCCGAAACCGACCCAGTGCCACGGGGGCCTGTCCTCCGGCTCCGGGTCGCCGGCGGCGAGATCGTCGCTCGTGGGTTTGGGTTCCCGCGACTGGATCACGGGGAGCTTTCGTTTCTCGGCCACGGCCGTGACGTAGGCGATGCGCGCGCGGAGGTCAAAGCGCGTGCGGCGCGGCCCTCACGGGGTGCTGGATTCGCGGACCTTCGACTCGTAGTCGCGGAGCGCGACGATGCCGTCGGTGCGAGGTACGTACCGCGCGAGGAGCTCGAAATCGAGGCCCGGCACGAGGCGGCTCCGCGCCGAAACGACGTAGCGGCGGTCGTCGAAGAGGTTCACGGTGAACGCACCGGCGGCGTAGACCCACACCTCCGCGACGCCCATCCCCGCGTAGACGTCGAGCTTGTTCAATAAAGGTGCAGAGTGCACCACCTCGATCACGATTTCGGGGAAACGATCGAGCTGTTTGCCGACGACGTAACACTCGTCTGGCTCGGCGCCGCGTAGCCCCATCTCGAGCTTGAACGTGGCCGATCCGTATCCTTGGAGGTCGATTCCGCTGACGTACGCGTAGAGCTCGACGAGCCGAGCGATGTTCTTTTTCCAGTATTCGTGAGCGGGAGATGGGCTCATCAGCTCCAGTTGTCCCTGCAAGAAGGTCATCTTCGGCCGCGGCCCGTCGAGAAGATCGCGCATGGTGACGTAGTCCGCCCATGCGACGCCGGTGAGGAGCACGCGCTCGTCGCCCTGGTTCGTGACGAGCTCGGTCGTCATCTGCGGTGGCGTGGACTCGAGTCCGTAGGCGAGAGCCATCGCGAGAGCATATCCCATGGGTCGACGAGGGGCACGCCGCGGGGGCTCGGCCTGGTGGGCCATGTCGAGGCGCGGCGGGTGGGCAGACCATGGGATCCCTCGCCTCGAAGAGGGCAATCGCGGCTCGGTGTGTGGCGCCTCTCCGACGAGCCGATCGGCGCGATTTTGCGCCGTGGGCTTGCCGTAGACCCGCTCGGATGATGGAGTCCGTTCGTGGTTTTTGGCGAGGTGATGCAGAGAGCGTGGAGAGGGCGTGCGCTCGGTGGCGTCGCGCTCGTGCTCGGCCTCTGCGTGTCTGGGCTCGCGAGCGCGAGGCCCGGGGGTGGGCAAGTGTTCGTCGCGCCCAAAGCGTCCGCCGCGAAGCCGGCGCCGAAGGCCGCGGGGCCAAGTGCGCCGCTCGCGCCCGCGCCCACCTACACGACGCCTCTCTCCCTTCCGAAACCAGGTCCGACGGTCGATTTTTGGAATGGCGGCGAGCCCCCACCGGAGCTGCCGCCGCGCCCGTCCGCGGAGCCGGCGCGTGAGCGCGAGGTGGTTCCCGCCGCGCCAGGCGAAGAGGCCACCCGCAACGGACGCCATTTCGCCTTCGCCGTGATAGCGGGCGGAGTCTTCTTCGTCCTCCTCGCGATCGGTCGTTCGCTCCGTGGCGGCGTCGATGACGAGGGTGCTCCCGGTCCGCAGGCGATGATGCCGGCGCCGCCGGCTCCCGCGGCCCCTGTCGCGCCAGCACCCATGACGAGCGCACAAGAGGCGTATGGGGCGCCGCAAGGGCACTATGGCGCGGGTCCGATGAGCCAACAGGCCCCGCAGATGGCGCCGCAAGGGCACTATGGCGCGGGTCCGATGAGCCAACAGGCGCCTTACGGGGCTCCGCAGATGGCCCCGCAAGCGCAGCCTCGAGCGCCGTCGATGGCGCCGCCTGGGGCGTATGGGCCCCCGATGCCTCATCCTCAGCACGCCGCGGTCGACTCGCCGCAGGTGGGGGAGATGGTAGGCGACAAGTATCGCGTGGACGCGGTGCTCGGGCGCGACGAGCTCGGGGTCACCTATGGCGTGACGTTCGCCACCCTCGGGCAAAGCTGTCGCATCTACGTGCTTCGGCTCGAATTTGCGGGCTCG
>JAAFHV010000493.1 GCA_013297655.1 Myxococcales bacterium
TGCCGCTCCCCGCCCGCGCGATGCCGCTCCCTGCCCGCGCGATGCCGCTCACCGCGCTCACCGCGCGCGCCGAGGTGCGCCCTCCGCGCCGCGTGCTCCCCTTGGTGGCGGGCGGCGTGGTGTCGGCGCTGGCGCTCGCGGCGGCGCTCGTGTTCGTGCTCGGCAGGCCTTCTTCCACGCTCCCCGCGTACACGGCCGACGTCTCCGGGACCGACGCGCTGGTGCGTTCGAGCCCTGGCGCGAGCACCGAGGTGAGCCCGGGCGCGCACGTGGTGCTCGTCGCGCGGCCCGAAGCTCCGGTCAATGCGCCGGTTTATGCGAGGGCGTTCGGTGGCTGCGGAAAAGAAGCTCCGCTCGCCGTGCGCGTCACCGTCGCCCCCACCGGCGCCGCGCGCGTGGAAGGCAGCCCCGAGGCGCTCTTCGGCGCGAAGGGCGCGTGCACGTTGGCCATCGCGCTCGGAACATCCGCCGTGCCGACCGCGCCAGAGTCCGCGCCCGGGGTGGTGGTGGTGCGGGCGCGGTTCGACGTGAAATAGGCGCTCGCGTGTGCGGCCGCGGGAGGCCGTGGCTCAGCGCGAGCGCACACGTACCCACGCGGCGGTGTCGGCCGGGAGCGGCGTGGTGCGCGTCCTCCCGTCGAGCCGCGTCGCGAGAGACACGGCGTACGACTGCTCCTCGTTGGAGAGCGCGGTGGTCTCCTCGACGCCTCCGTACGAGAGCACGAGCTCGAGCGGCATTTCGTACTCCACCATCTCGGGGCGCAGGTAGATGTACGCGATGTCGCCGTAGGCGACGGCGCAGGCCCCGCAGCCCCCCATTTTGTCGAGCGGCTCGATACGTGGCGGCGGCGGCGTGGCGGTGACCACGAGCGGCGGCAAGGGAACGATCGGCCCCACGGTGGCGACGAGGCTCGGGTCGATGCGAAGGCGGGGCGCGGCCGTGCGCGGCGAGCACTCCGTGCCGCACGCGGGCTCCGCGTTGCACATCGGAACGATCGCCTTGCGCCCCGCCACGTCGTGCTCGTCTTCGGTCGCCAGCGCGGCGAGGAAGGAATAATCGGGTTGGCTTCCGAGCGTGGGCGAGCGGCTCCACACCCAGCGGACCTCGCACGTGGAGTGCCCTCCTTCCGTGGCGAGGGTTCGGCCCTCCCAGCGGCCCGGCGCGCCGAGCTTGGTGGGGAGCTTGGTGCACGAGCCCGAGGAGAGCTCGACCACGAAGCGAGAGCCCGGCTTTCTACCCGCGCATTCTGCCCAATAGGGCGCGGCGGCCGATGCGACGAGGGCCTGTTCGCTCTCGCCCACGGGCGCCTCCGTTGGTGCTGCGCAGGCCGCCGCGAATACGGCCAACGCCAGCGCTAATCCCGATAGCCCAATTCCCTTTACCGCAGCTCGGCTCATAGCGAACTAGAGACCACGGACGCCACGGAGTGTCGAGTACACCAATTGGGTGACGGCGCGCGCGCGGTCATGGGCCGATGACGCGAAAGGCGCGGAGCATCGCCGCGCTCGGCGGATCGCCACGAAAGGCCGTCACCATCGCCGCCGCGGCGTCGCCCTCGCCGAGCGCCGCCGCCACGCGGGAGGCGAGCTCCATCGCCGCGCGGTCGGGGACGGCCACGTCGGGGGCGAGGACGGAGCGTGAGCCCGCGAGGACGAACGCTTGGGCCACGCCGAGCGAGGCGACGTTCGTTCCTTCGTCTCGCGCCGCCTCGCACGCCGAGAGGATCACGTGGGTCGGGGGCCTCCGCGTGCGGAGCACGTCGGCGACGCGGAGCCTCGTGCCCGCCGCGAGCTCGAGGGCCGATCCGCTCCCGTCGAGCCCCTGCGCCTTCGCGTGGCCGGCAAAGTAGAACAGCGCGCGGCCCTCCATCGCCTGCTCTACGGCGCCGCGGATCGCTGCCTCTTGCCGAAGGATCGACGTGCTCGGCGCGCCGATCGCGCGCGCCACGCGGAGGACTTCGTCTCGCGCGAACGGCAGGTTTCCCGAGGGATCGCCCACGAGGAGCGCGCCGGAGCCGCGCGCCACGTCGGGGCGCGCGACGTCGAGGGCGTACGTGGTCGGGATACGGAGCGCGAGGGGTGCTCCACCGAGCGGGAGCGCGTGAACATCGAGCGCTTGCGTGTCGCCCGTGGTGAGGACGCGGACGCGCGAGGCGCGGGCGACCTCCGCCGCGAGGGGACCGAGCAGCTCCTCGAGGGTGCCTCGTCCGCGCGCCTCGTGGACGCGCACCACGCGGCCTTTGGCCACGAAGACGAAGGTGCGCGCGTCGCGGCGGAACGGGAAGAGGGTGACCGTGTCCGCGGGCGGCTCGGCGAGGGACGCGCGCTCGTGGCCCGAGAGGGCGAGGAGCGCGTCGAGCTCGCGGCGTCGCGCCTGTTCGCGGTTCGCACGTTCGCGCTCGCGGGCGTCGAGCTCCGTCGTCGGTATCGTCCAGCTCGAGGCGACTTCGGCGTCGTCGGCGTCGAGCGCGCGGCGAAACGAGGCGAGGCCCGCTTCGAGGCGCGTCGCGGCTTCGGGGGGCAAGAGCGGTAAGCGCGACGCGAGCACCGAAGCGCCGAGCGCCCGCGCGCGTGCTCGCCGGCTCGCTTCGTACGCCTCGGAAATGTCTCCGGTGGTGAGGAGGGTGTCGACGAGCGTTCGGGCGCTCTCGGAGCGCGCGGCCGCGGAGCGCGCGCGGCCGTCTCCGAGCGGCGAGGTCGCCACCACGTCGTCGAGGGCGTCCTCGGCTCGGCGGAGCGCGATGACGGCGTCGTCGCGGCGTCCGAGGCGGAGCAGGGCGCGGGCGCGGAGATCGTTCAGGGCCCACGTATCGTGCGGGCTCCCGGCGTACG
>JAAFHV010000494.1 GCA_013297655.1 Myxococcales bacterium
GCGCCCGTCCCCGTCGGCGTCGGCCGCGCCGTAGAGCCCCGAGCGCACCTCGTGACTGAACACGCCGGCCTGGAAGGCGTCCCACTCGTGGCTCTCGCGCGCGGACGACGTGGAGAGAACGAGGCCGATCCGCGGATCGGCTGCGAGCTCGGCGTTGGCGGCGAACGCTTGTGCGGCGCGCCGCTTTCCTCCCGCTCCGCGCGCGTACGCGAGGAAGTACGACGAGCACGCGTCGACCACGAGATGAATGCGCTTCGCAGGTACCTTCGCGAGCGCCTTCGCGAGATCGGCGCCGGTGAGTTTCGTGTCCTCGAGCGTCACGTAGCCGCGCCCCTGGTCGACGCTCCCGTGCCCGGCATACGTCACGTAGACCGTGGTCTCCACGCCGCGGGCGTTCGCGCGCGCCACGTCGTCGACGAGCTGCGTGACCGCCGCGTCGAGCTCGGGCCTCTTGGGCTCGCGTGCCTCGGCCGCGGCCTGCGGGTGAAGGCGCTTCGTGTTGTCGTCGAGCCGTGCGAGCACCGTGGTGCGCGCGCCCAAGAGCCGAAACAAATCGAAGTACCTCGCCGCGTCGTCGTCTGCGTATTTCAGCGGCGCGATGTCCTTGTCGAGCGACGTGTTCACCCCCACGACGAGCGCGAACGTCGCGCGCTCGGGCTCGGCTGCGCGTGCGTCGCCGGGCGACGCCGCAACGAACGCGAGGCTCGCGAGGGCCGCAAAAGCGATGCGTGTCTTCGCCCTCACGGCGCCACCTCGACCGTCATCACGACGTCCGTCGTATCCGGGAGCGTGAGCGGGCCGAGGGGCGCCCTCCTTCCACCGAGCGCGCCCTCGACCGCCTTCACGGTGCGCGGGGCGTTCGAGAAGAGCGCGTGGAGCTCAAGCGTGCGCCCGTCGAGTTCGTGCGCGATCGCCTCGCGCAGCGGTTTGAGACCGGCGCCCGTCTCCACGCGTACCGAGGCCGGATCGTCCTTGGGATCGATCCACGCCGGGTGGTACCAGAAGACGTGGCCGTGCTCGTCGAGGCCGAAGATCATGAGCTGCCCTTTGCCCTCGACGCTCTCGTAGGCGAACCCGAGCTCGGTGTCACGGCGCAGGGGCCCGGCGTCCTCGAGGGGACTCGGGGCGCCGCCGGAGCTCGTGTAGACACGCACGTACGGCGCGCCGCTCGCGAGCCCACCACGCGACGCGAATCCGTCGTCCGGCTTGTTTCGCCCCGCGAGGGCGAGCAGCACGATGGCGGCCGCCGCGACGAGCGCGAGCGTGACCACGACGAGCCGCGGACGCGGACGTGTGAAGCCCGAGGGCGTGGTCACCGCGTGCCCGGACACGAGCCCGAGCCCACGGCCGAGCCTCTCCGCGAGAGGGAGCGCCTCTGGATCGAGCGAGGCCAACAGCGCGCGTCGCTCATAGTACTCCGTGCACGATGCACACGTCGGGAGGTGGGGGCGGAGCCGCGTCTCGTCCTTCGGGGAGATGCGTCCCTCGAAGTGAGCGTCAACGAGCGCCTTCTCGATGCACGTGATCATGGTTCACCCTCGGGGCTCGTCGCGAGCAAGAACGTGGTCAAGAGCTGGCGGACGCGCGCCTCCTGGTAGGCGAGGGTGGAGCGACTCATCCCGAGCTTTTCGGCGGCGTCGCGCTGGGGGAGCTGCTCGACGAACCTCACCTGAAAGAGGGGCGCGTATTTCTCGGGCAAGATCTCGGCGCGGAAGCGCTCGACGATGCGCTTGGCGTCGCGCTCTTCGTCGGCGCGGGCGGGATCGGCGGCGACCCACGTGTCGTCGTCCGGCGCGGGCTCCTCGCGGCGCCGTTTGCGGAGGAGATCGATTGCCGCGCGGCGCGCGATGGTGCGGAGCCACGCGCCGAGGTTCCCCCCGCGAAACGACTCCCGCATCGCGGCCTCCGCGAGCATGCGGCAGAAGATCTCGTGCGCAACCGTCTCGGCGTCGGCGGTGCGAAGGAGCTTCTTCGCCTCGTCGACGACGGCGTGCACGTGCCCTGCGTAAGCCTCCTCGAGGGCGCGGCGCTCCCCGGCGTGAAACGCGAGGACCCACGCGTCGTCGGTCGCGCGGGCTCCTCCCGGGGGGCGCAAGAGCGCCATGAAGAAGGCGAAGATCACGAGCGCTTTCGATAGTACAGCGGCTACTTGGCGACGGCGTAGACGGCCACGCCGTCGGTCCACGCAATGAAACGTTCGTCGACGGAAAGCGCGTACGCCATCGGCGTGTTCGGGTAACGCGTGACTTCGCGGCCATCGAGAGAAACCCGCAAGATGCCGAGCCCCGCCGGGACGAAGAGGGACGTGCCGTCGGATACGAGGCCGCGCAATCCGTTCGAAGGCCCGGATGGCTCTTCGAGGACTCGCTCGGGCTCACCGCCGTCGAGCGGGATGGAGTAGACGGCGGTTCCGGCGCGGAAATACAGCCGACCGTCGACAGCGACAGGGCTCGACGGCTGCTTGAGGCCTGAGGCAAGCGTTTCCACGGAGTGGTTCCGGGAGCTGGGGTCGATGTCGACCCGCTTGATCGCGCCGGTTGCCGAATCAGAGAAGCCGCGTTCGACGAAGTACGCGAACGTGCCGCGAGGAGAGGTGTAAACGCGGACGTCGTCGGGCGACTTTTGCCCTTCAGCGAGAACTACCGCGCCACCAAGAACGCGCGAGGAGCCAAGCAATTCTCGCATGAGGGTCACGCGACCCGCATCGACCTCGGTTACGACGACCCCACCCGCCGTGAGGGCGAGGGAAGACGGCGTTTTCAAGTCACCGAAGATCGTCGCTGAGCGTTCGTTTCCCCACGACTGCCACAGTTTGCCGACAGCGTAGACG
>JAAFHV010000495.1 GCA_013297655.1 Myxococcales bacterium
GATCGGCGTGCGCGCGAGGCACTGTTCGAGCTCCTTCGCGTTCACGTTGCTCAGCGCGAGGTGCCGAATCTTGCCCTCCTTTTGCAGCCCAATGAGCGCGTCCAGGCTCTCCATGAGGGGCACTCCTGCTCCTGGCATGTTGCGCAGGTGCACCACGTCGAGTCGCTCCAGGCGAAGGCTCGTGAGATCGTCCTCGGCCCCTCTTCGCAGCTCCTCGGGTCGAAGCGCGGGCGCCCAGCTCTTGTCGGGCAGGCGTTTACCTCCGAGCTTCGTGGCGATCACGAGATCGCGCGCATACGGATGAAGCACCTCCGCGATAATGCGATTGGCCACGAGCGGACCGTAAAACCACGCCGTGTCGATGAAACGGATGCCCAGCTCCACCGCGCGGCGAACCACCTTCCGCGCGCGAGCGGGATCTTCGGGCTCACCCCAAACCTCTTTGCCGGGCAGGCGCATCGCGCCATACCCCATCCGCTGCACTTCGAGATCGCCGAGCCGAACGGTGGCGGGCGCGTGGGCATAACCTTCGGTACGTGAGGGCTTGGTCATGCCCCCGAAGATGCATCACCCGCGCGCGCACGCCTTGGGCGATGTTGGCCCAACGTCGCGATGCACGGCTCCGCGACCACACGATGCCCGCGCGTTAGCAGCGCAGCGACGCTCCGCGCATAACGCCCCGGCGCCACCCCGACGATGCGCCTGAAATGCCGATGAAGCTGGCTCTCGTCGTAGAGGCCCACCGCCTGCGCCGCTTCGGCCACGCGCGTGCCCCGGCCGAGCAGCTCCTTCGCGCGCGCCACACGGAGATACGTGAGGTACTCGTACGGCGGCAACCCCACCTCGGCCCGAAACGCGCGCACGAGGTGAAACTTGTCGAGGCCCGCGTAGTCCGCGAGCGCGTCGAGGGTGATGCCTTCAGCAAGTGCATCATGCAAGTAAGCGCGCGCCCGCCGAACCGCGAGCGGCGCGCGTCGCTCCGGAAGGGCGGTGCACAAGAGCTCTCCCAGCGTCTCGGTGACCAACGTGGCGCGCTCGAGCTCGGTCGCGTCGTCACGCACGAGGGCGTCGTGCATCGCGAACGCAAGGACGCTCGCGCGCTCCCCCGGGCCGAAGCCAGAGGCCTTGAAATGCGGCGTCCCGCGCAGGCCCACCGCGTCGGCCGCGGCCCTCACGGCCTCGGCGGTAAACGCCGCGCCCTGAATCGAAAACGGCGCATGCACGTGCACGTCGCGATGCACCTCGCCCGGCTCCTTGAGCTTCACCGAGCCCGCGACGTGGGTACGCAGACCCCCGCGGTACCAGCCGTCGAACGCGCCCGCGCGCACGATGACGATCGCAAAACGCTCGGCGTAGGTGATCTTGTTGCGGTCTTCGTTCTCGAGGGAGAACATCGCCGCGACCGAGGGCGTAGCGGGCTTCCAAAAGCGAATGGTGCGCCGTTCGTCGCTCGAGAGCACACTCCGAGCATAGGCCCAGCACCGTGCACGACTTGGGCGATGTTGGCGTCCGCTCCGTGAATTCGCGTAAAGATGCGGCCCCGGGCGCCGCCATCGCACCCGCGCCGTCTCGCGGTCGTAGCCGCCTCCCCTTCATCGGTGGCCCGTGGCACTCTCTCTTCATGCACGACGAGCACGCGCGCTGGAACGCCTCGCCCCCCGCCGGAGGGTACGGCGCGCCGGGTGTCTACACACAAGCCGTGCTCCCGATGATCGCGCCGTCGCGCAAGTGCAGTTGCGGCGGTCACGCGACGTGTTTCTCTGCCGCGGAGGTGCGCGCGCGAGGCCTCCCGGTGGGCATGCAGTACGAGCACGCGTGCACACGGTGCAACCGGCGCTTCCGCATCCACAGCGTCGGCAGCGTGATCTTCACTGTATTCTGCATGCTCTTCTTGGGCACCTGCGGCTCGCTCGTCACGGTTCATCCCCCCGGCTCTGCCGTCGGCGCGGAGTCCGAGAACCGCTGGTTCGGGGTGGGCATCCTGGTCTTCGCCGGGCTCGCGTTCGTGCTCGTGGTGGCGAAGATCGTGGCCCACCTTCGCCATCCCAAGGTCTAGCTCCGCCCTCCGCTCTCCGCTCTCCGCTCTCCGCTCTCCGCCCTCCGCCCTCCGCTCGCACGCCTATCGCGACTTCCCGAGGCGCCGAACCGAAGCCCGGCGCCTCGCGCGATCCGTCAGGTAAGCTTTCGCAGTCTCTTCGCGACTTGCTTGATGCACGACGTGATCCCGCTCGTTTCTCTCGTGACGTATCCGAACGCCTCGCCGACCGAGAGGCACGCCTCGACTTCACTCAGCGACCCGAGGGCATTCCGGTATCGTTCTGTCCGTGTCCCTCCCGTGCTCCCCGACCCTTCCCCCAGATTGAGCACGACGCTCGCTGCTGCGCGCCGCAGTTGTTTCCCGAGATCTCGGTCGCGCCGTTCGATCTCGACGAGTGGTCCTTTGAGCTTCCGAATCATGTCTAACGCGATTTCTTGAATAGCCAACATGGGTCAAACCTCCGTGCCCTGCGCTCTCTGCGAAGGCGACCCGCCTACGCCGTCGGGCGGGAGCGGGGTCAAGGGCGCGTAGCGGCGCCGAAGGCGCGGACCCTTGATGCCGCTCTCGGCCGGCGGCACACTCGGAGATCGCGAGCAGGCATTTTTCAGTGAGTGGCGGCGCTGCTTGGGTTGGCCGTGGCGGGTCGGGACGGAGCGGTCGGCGTGGGTGCGTCGTGCGAGCGGGGGTGAAGAGCGAAGGGCGAAGGGCGAAGGGCGAAGGGCGAAGAGCGAAGAGCGAAGAGCGAAGGGCGAAGGGCGAAGGGCGAAGAGCGAAGAGCGAAGAGCGAAGG
>JAAFHV010000496.1 GCA_013297655.1 Myxococcales bacterium
TCGCCGGCCCCGAAGAGACAGACCTCGAACCGATGGCGATCGAGCTTGCGGCGTAGACGGAGCTCCACGTCGCGCCCATCGGCGCGCCCGAACAGCGCGGCGGGGAGGGTGCCCGCGTCGTTCACGACGAGCAGATCACCTGGCGAAAGCAGGCTCGGGAGCGCGTCGAAGGGGCGGCAAACGACCGTCCGCGCGTCGCCGTCGACGACCACGATCCGCGCGTCGTCCCTTCGCGCGCGAGGCCGAGGCTCGGGCGTAGGTGTGGGGCGCGTCCGGACCTGGGGCACGCGGTGGTGCGCGAGCGCGGTCATGACTGGGCCTCCGCGTCGAGCCGCGTGGCGGCGGAGAATCGGGTCCCGTTCGGGGAGCCACCCCCGTCCGCGATCGCCTCGACGACGACACGGGCGACGTCCGCGGGGCGAAGGAGCGACGCGCGATCGGCCTCCGGGAGCGCGTCGGCGTGCATCTTCGTGTCCATCTCGCCGGGATCGACAACGAGCACCCTCACGCCGCTCGACGCGAGCTCGGCGGCGAGGATACGCGCCAGGTGATCTTGTGCAGCTTTCGACGTGCCATAGGCGCCCCAGCGCGGGTACGCCTCGACCGCCGCGTCGGAGCTCACGAAGACCATCGTGCCGCCACCACGCACGATCATGTTCGGGCCTATCGCCTTCGCGATGCGGAAGGGACCGACGAGGTTCGTCTCGAGCACCGCGGCGAGGTCCTCGCAGTCGGTGTCGAAGAGGAGCGGCATCGGGAGCGGCCCGAGCGAGCTCGCGCACTGGACGAGGAGATCGATCGGGCCGACGGCCTCTGCCGCGGCTTGAACGAGCGGGTAAACGGCGTTCTTGTTCGCCACGTCGGCGGCGATCGCGACCGCCTCGCCGCCCGCTCTGCGAATGCCCGCGACGACAGCGTCGAGCTCGGCCACCGTGCGCGCGACGAGCACCACTTTGACCCCGTGCGCCGCGAGCGCCTTCGCGATTTCTTGTCCGAGCCCACGCCCCGCGCCGGTGACGAGAGCGGCCTTCCCCGAGAGATTCATGTTTGCCTCCATGGGAGAGAGCATGGATCGTGTGCTCCCGATTGTTGGCGTGGGTGCCAACACGTTGGAATGTTTCCAAGGCGCACCCGCTCCACGGCATTGACAAGCGCTCCAACGGATTGGAATCTCTCCTTCATCTTGAAGCGCGATTTGCCACTCCCCGAACGACTCGCCGAAAACGTCCGCGCCCTCCGCGAAAAGGCGGGGCTCACCCAGGCCGAGCTCGCGAAGCGCGCGAACGTGCCGCGCGCGACCTGGGCGCACCTGGAGTCGGGCGGGGCGAACCCCACCCTCGCCGTGCTCGACGCCGTCGCGCGCGCCTTTCACGTCACGCTCGAGGAGCTCGTGGCGCAGCCGCGCGGGGCGGCGAGCTACTTCCCGCGTGAAGAGCTGCTCGTGCGCAAGCGCGGCGACGCCGAGATCCGCAAGCTCCTTCCCGAGCCGCTCCCCGGGGTCGAGATCGACCGTTTCGGTCTCCCCGCCGGCGTGCGCATGAGCGGCGTTCCGCACCTCGAGGGCACGCGCGAGTATCTCATGTGCGAGAAGGGCGAGATCGAGCTCATGGTCACCGGCGAGACGTACCGCCTACGCGAGGGCGACGTGGTCGCTTTCCGCGGCGACCAAAGGCACGGCTACGGCAACCCCGGTCGCGTCGCGGCGGTGGGCTACTCGGTCGTCTTGATGGTGCGCTGAAACGGCGAAGGCTCGATCCGAGAGGACCGAGCCCGCCATAGGAGACCGCTCTTCTCAGCCGCGAATCACCAGTCGCCGAACGCGCTGATCGTGGCGCCGCCGTTGGGGCTCGGCGCGAGACCGACCTGGAACGGGGGCTTCCACGCCGCTTGTCCCGAGTCGCGCGAGTTGAACGTGAGGGCGGCGCCGACGCCGATGCCGGCGAGACCACCGAGCGCGTTGGCGATGAGGCCGTGGCGGGGATCTGCGTCGCTGCCGATGTAAAACGGATAAACGAGGCAGCCGGCGAGGGTGCCGAGCGCGTAGCCCGCCCACATCGCCTTCATGCTCGTGTAGGAGGGAGTCCAGAAGAACGAGAGGGCGCCCGTCCCGGCGATGCCACCATTGAAGAGGACGAGCCCGAGCACGGCGGCCGGATCGGCGGCCTTCGGGAAGTCGCCCGAGCCGGCGCCGAGGCCCATCGCGGTGCCGGTGAGGGCACCCCACGCCGCGCCGCTCGATACGAAGAAGAGCGTGCGGGGATCCGGGCGCGCGAACTCGCCGAAGAAGTAGCCGCCGATGCCGCCGCCGGTGGCGGTGAGGAACGTGAGCGCGCCGTAGGCCCCCGCGCTCCATGATTTGCCGTGGCGGTTCTCGAACTGGAATTGAGTGCCCGAAATCGCGATGCCTTCGACCGCGCCGAGGAGCATACCGGCCGATATGCTCGCCGGCACGCCGCGGCGGAACGGCGTGTAGTAGTCGACCGCGAACATCGCCGCCGGCACCGCGAGGCCGAGCGTGATCGGCGCGATGACGGCCAGACCCGGATCATCCACCTTCGCGAGCAGATCGATGCCGATCCCGGTGCCTACGCCGTACGCCGCGCTCGTGCCGAGAAGAAAGGCAAACTCACCGTCGCTGCGCTGATTGTTTTGGCGCGGCGGCGGCTGCTGCGGATAGCCCTGCGGCGGATACCCCTGTTGTGGGTATTGCTGGGGATACTGCTGCGGGTATTGCTGGGGATACTGCTGCGGGTATTGCTGGGGATACTGCTGCGGGTAGGGCTGCTGCTGCGGGTACTGCTGGGGATAGGGCTGCTGCTGCGGGTAC
>JAAFHV010000499.1 GCA_013297655.1 Myxococcales bacterium
TGGCCAGTGACCGCGCTCGCGCTGCCCGGTCGTCGCGACAGGAGGCGGAGCCGTGGGCGGCGAGGGGAGGGTGGGCTCGGGCTTCGGGCCGTCGCACGCGGCCAACCCGAAGAGCGCCGCCGACGCGAACAAACGTGCAATCTGCATCGATGGATTGTCGTCGATCACGGCGGGCCCGGGAAGCGGAAGATCTGCTTCCACTCCGGCGCCATGTTGTCGTCCGTCACGATCTTCGCCTTCGGCGAGAGCCGCGCGAGCACACTCTCGCGTGACTCGAGGCCATGATCGACCGGCGGGCCCTTCAGCGTGTCGGACCACGCCGCGAGCTCCGCGAAAAGACGCGCCCCCTCCGGCGTGCTGCGGTCGAGCACGGGCTTCCCGTCGATCGAGAGGTTCGTCAGGGTATTTTCCCAGCGCCCGCGATCGAAGGTGAAGGGCTCGTCGCTCACCGCCATGAAATTCTGCACCCGCAGCGCGTACGGAAACGCGAGCGCCGCGGTCTTTCTCACGTCCTCCGACCACGTCGTGTTGAAGAAGAAGATCCCACCCTTCGCCAGCCGCGCACGTACGAGATCCATGTACTCTGCAGATAGCAGGTTCGTGATGTGCGCGCGCCAGTGCCACGTCGTGTTCTGCACCACCACGTCGAAGCGCGCCTGGGGATGGCGAAGGAGCCAGCGCCGTCCGTCGTCCGTGACCACGTGCACCTTCGGGTTCGTGAGCAACGACGACACCTCCGGGTGATTCGCGACGAGCTGCAAATACCCAGGGTTTATCTCTACGATCGTGAACGACTCCACCCCCGGGAGGTTCGCCACGACCTGCGCCCACGAGCCCGAGGCGAGGCCGATCATGAGCACGCTCTTCGGCGCGGCGTGAAGGGCGCCCACCGAGTAGGCGCGCACGATCCCGTTGCGATCGGACGCGATCGACGTGTTGAGCTTTCCGTCGTACGCGCCACCGCCGAACACCGTGCCCTCGGGCGTGACGGTGATGACACCGCTCTTCGTCTCGATGATTTCGGAGAAGCGCGTGCTCGCGACGAAGCTCTTTTTGTAGAGGAGCCGCTCGTAGGGCCGGTCGTACACGACACGGTTGCCGAGGCACACCACGAGCCCCACCGCGCCCGCGCCGGCGACGAGCACCTTCGTGCGGAGCGCGCGCGGAGGGGGGCGGCTCGCGACGTAGATCCCCACCGCGACCGCGACGCCGAGGAGCGCGAGGAGGAGACCGATCCGCGCGATCGGGAGGGTGTCCATGAAGACGAACCCGGTGACGAGGCTGCCCGCCGTCGAGCCGATGATATTTGCAAGATACACATACGAGAGGCTCTGCCCCGCGCGGTCGTCGGGGGCGATCCCGAAGTGGGCCACGAGCGGGAGCACGGCTCCCATGAGCGCGGCGGCGATCGCGACGGCGACGAGCGGAACCGGCCACGGCACGAGCTTCGAGCCGTAGGTGAAGGTCGGCACGACCACGTAAGCGACCAGGTTCGCCGCGAACGTGAAGGTCGCGAGCGAGCGGAGCTTCTCCGGTTTCCCGGTGTCGCCTTCCTTGCAGTATACACCGGCCACGCGGGAGCCCACCGCGATGCCCAAGAGGTACGCCGCGAGCAACAGGCCGAACGCACCGGGCGCGCCCCAGCTCACGAACGCGATCACGCGGTACCAGAGGATCTCGTACGAGAGACCCAAGAACCCTGCCGCCGCCGCGACCACGAGCGCGAGCGTAAACGAGCTCGTTTTTGTGCTCGGCGCGCTCACGGGGAGAGCTCCGCGCGCTCGGTCGTCGCCCCGTGGTTCGTTTCCACGGTGGGCGGCGCGGAGGCCACGCGGCGGTGCTGCGCGTAGGCGATCGCGGCGACGACGAGGTTCATCGCGACGGCGATGCGCACGGTGCCCGTTTGCCCGAAGTGCCCCAAGAGGTGGAGCCCCGCCGCCGCCGAAGCGAGCGCCGAGCCGAGGGTGTTCACGAAGTAGAGGGTCCCCACGCTCTTGCCCACGTTCCCGGACGAGCGCACGAGGTACCCCACGAGGAGCGGCAACGTGCCTCCCATCAGCATCGTAGGGAGCAGCACCAAGAGGAACGTGACGAGCCCCGTCATCGCCGGCGACATGGAGAGCGTGGCGTCGCCGACCGCGTGAAAAATGGAGAGCGAGAAGAGCCCGAACACCCCGATGCCCGCCTCGACCGCCGCAAAAAGAAGCAGCACGGGCCGGGTTTTGTCCTTCGACACAGCGCCGCCGGCGAGGCTGCCGAGGCCGAGCCCGAGCATGAAGGCGGTGACCACCATGGTGACCGACTCGATGTTGATCCCGTAGATGGCGTAGAGCGCGCGCTGCCAAACCACTTGGTAGAGCAAGGCCGCGAAGCCGGAGACCGAGAACACGACGTAGAGCCATGTTCGCGTCGGTGTGGCGGCGCTCGTGGACGTAGCGGGAGGAGACGAAGCCGTGTGCATGCCGACCTTGGGAAGTCCCCGACGAGGGACGCGGTCGACCGTATAGTCCGTTTTGTGCGGCGATGGCCGATCGTGCGCCGAGCGTCGACGCATCGCATCGCGAAGCACGAGGTGTCCCATTGAGGTCCCCTCCGCGGCCGCGTTGGTTGGCGAGGGGCGGTTGGGCTACGTTAGCTCGATGCGGCTTCTTCGTGGTTTGGGCGTATTTGTCCTCGGTGCGTTGCTCGCTTCGGTGAGCGGAAGCGTGGCGTGCTCGTCCGAAAAAA
>JAAFHV010000497.1 GCA_013297655.1 Myxococcales bacterium
TCCCGCAAAGTTATCCGTGAGCCGCGAGCTCCCGCCGCTCCGGTCGCTCCGGTCGCTCCGGTCGCTCCGGTCGCTCCCGTCGCTCGCGTTCCTCGATTGGGGCATCGGCGGCTTCGGCGTCGTGCGCGAGCTCGTCGCCGCGCGTGCCGATGCAAGCTACACGTACCTCTCGGACAGCGGGTTTTTTCCCTATGGAACGGTCCCGCGGCGCGCGCTCGCGAGCCGGCTCGAGGAGGTGCTCTCGTTCCTCGCGGCGCGAGGCGTGCGGCGGGTCGTCGTCGCGTGCAACGCCGCGAGCACCGCGCTCCCCGACGTGACGGTCCCCTCCGGCCTCGTCGTCACCGACGTCATCGGCGCGGGGACGCGGCTCGTCCGTGATGCGCGCGTCGCCACGGTAGGGCTCGTCGGTGGGCGTCGCACGGTCCGCTCGCGGGCCCACGCGAACGTTCTGCGAAGCCACGGGATCACGGTCGTCGCGCGGATCGCGCAGCCGCTCTCGGCGTTCGTGGAGGCGGGCGAGCTCACGTCGCCGCGCGTGCGCGAAGCGGTGGCGAAGATCGTCGCGCCCCTCCGCGGGCTCCCCGCGCTCCTCCTCGCGTGCACGCACTATCCCGCGCTTCTCCCGCTCTTTCGCGAGGCCTTGCCGCGCACGAAGCTGCTCGATCCTGCTTCGCTCACCCTCCGCGAGGCCCTCGGCGGATCGCGGCCAGAGGCGGGGCACGTCGTCGTCATGACGACCGGTGACACGATCGCGACGCGCCGCGGGGCGAAGCTCGCGTTCGGCCTCGCGGTCCCTCGTGTCACGCGGATCGCGCTCGATCTGGGCGTCGCGAAATAGGCTCGTTCGCCTGGTATGGCGCGTCGCGCACGTCGCCCGCGTTCACACCTTGCCGGTCAGGCCTCGCGGTCCATCGCGCTCGCCTCGGAGAGCGCCTCGACGAGCGCGAGCTCCGCCTCCGGATCGTCGTGCCGCGCGGCCGACACCGACTCGAGCGCGATCCGAAGCTTCGGGGACGCCGTCGCCTCCGCCGCGATCCGTACGCGCCGCGCGGCCTCCGGATCTCCGCTCGACGTCGCCGCGACCGCCGCGCCGACGCGCTCTTGGGCTCCACGCGACGAGTCTTCGACCATGCGGAGGAGCGCGTCGGTCGGCATCGCCGCGGTCCTGTGATCGAGGGCCCCCTCACCGAGCCGCCGGAGCGATCGCACCCACGCGCGCGCGTCTTGCTCGCCGCGGTGGAGCACCTCCGTCCGCGGAGAGCGTGCCCCCTCCGCGTGCGCGCGGCGCGCTTGTTCGAGACGCGCGGCGAGGCTCGCGGCCTCCACCTCGCCGACGTCGGTCTGGCCCGTGGGGAGGCGCACCTCGGTCGCGCCCTCGAGCCCTACCCGAACCCCGCGCTGCAGCTTGCCGCCGATCCAGTCCTTGTAGGTGGTCACGCTGGAGACGCGCGAAAACGGGAAAAACTTCGAGGAAAGTAGCCACTTTTGCACGAACCCGTCGGTGCCTACGAGCACCGTGGTGGGGGCGAACGCGAGCGCGAACGTGTACGCGAGGAAGGTGGCGATGGCCGCGAACGCGAAGGGCCCCGCCAGCTTTCCGAGCAGCGCCACGAGCATGACCACGAGCGGCACGAGGAGCAGCATCGGGCCGATGACCATCGCGGTCTGCACCCCGACCGGCTGCGCGACGATGCCGCTCGCGATCCGCATTCGCGCCGCGGTGTGCTTCGCGTCGAAGCCGAGCGTCTCGAGCGCCGCGTCGGCGGCCGCCTCGTCGGGCACGCGGAGCACGAGCGGCACGAGGCTGCCGCGCCGCTCGAAGCGGATGAGGAGGCCCTCGTCGGTCGGCACGTAGAACCCTTGTTTCAGCTCCTCGCGCAGCGCGATCGTCACCCCGTCGAAGGCGATCCCCGCGGCGGAGATCTCGAGCTTGCCGTTCTGCACCTTCGCGCCCTTCGTCGAGCGCGCTCCGTACGCGAGCGCCATCGAGCCGAACAGCGTGGCGTGCACGAGGATCGTGAGGAGCGGGTAAACTTTGGTCGCGACCGCGATCGCGATCGTGGGAAGGACGAGCGAATAAAGGAGCGTGCCGATGGCGAGGAAGAACCGCTTCGGGAGCACACGTCCGCCGCCCTCGATCACGAGCTTCGCTTCGGCTTCCGGCGCGCCCATCGCTCGATCGTACGCCAACCCGTGCCCTCACGTTCGGGCGCCTCGCTCGCGCCGCGGAGGCCGCGTGGTACCCTCCGTCCCCCGTGCGCGCATCGATGCCCATCGTCCTCGTGTGCCTCGCGGCGTGTTTCCCGCCCGCGGAGGGGCTGCCACCTTCACCCGGTTCGCTCGCTTCGCCCGCGCGCGCTTCCGTCGCGCCCGCGGCCGCGTTTCCGTCGCGGGCCCCGGAGGCCGCCGCCGCTCCTTTGGTCGACGCAGGGGCGCCCGCGTACGTCGTACCGCCCGAGGCGCCGTCGGCGGAGGCGCGTGTGCTCCTCACGCACGTCACGCGCGCGGCGAGCAGCGGCGATCGTCGCACCCTTCGTCAGCTCACGCTCCCCGCCTGCGCGGAGGCTTCGTGCAGCAAGCTCTTCGCGATGGAGCGCGAGGTGCTCGTCGCCGACGCAGAGCCCACGGTAGGGGAGGGGACTCGCGCTTACGCCCTCGTCTCGCGGGTGTGCGACGATCGTCCCTGCGGCACCCTCGCGCTCCTCTTCACGCGCGACTGCTCGCTCCAGAGCATGCCCTTCCGTGTCGCCGAGATCCGGGAGGGGAGGCGCGGGCTCG
>JAAFHV010000498.1 GCA_013297655.1 Myxococcales bacterium
CGCCCCCGCTGCTCCGGCCGTCACGAAGAGCGTGCCGCCGCCGGCCATGCACCCTGCCGCCCCCGCTGCTCCGGCCGTCACGAAGAGCGTGCCTCCGCCGGCCATGCAACAGCCGCAGAGCGTCGCGGTCGCGAAGAGCGTGCCGCCCCCCGCGATGCAGCCGCACGTCGCGGTCGCCAAGAGCGCGCCGCCCCCCGCGATGGAAGCTGCTCCTGCCACCACGAAGAGCGCGCCGCCGCCCAACGCGTACCCCGCCGTAACCAGCAACGCGGCGCTCGCGCAGACGCTCCCGCTCGACACGTCCGCGGCGTCCGCGCTCTCCGCCGCGCTCGCCCCCGCGGGCACATTGCCCATAGACCCGCCTCCAGCGGGCGTGCTCGGCGTCGAACGCGCCCCCGACTTCACGCCACCTCCGCCGTCGCGCCGTCCTTCGTCGAGCCGCTTCCCCGCGGCCAAGGTGGGCGGGCGCGTCAGCGGCGACGAGCTCATCTCGTCCCTCTTCGAGGCGATGCACGATCTGCACTTCCTCCGCGATGCGATCGAGGGGGCCGATTTCTGCCTCCAGCTCGCGCAAGAGGTCATCCCCTCCCGCGCGGGGTTCGCGCACTTCTTCGACCTCGAGCGGCGCGAGTTCTGCCTCGTTCGCGCGAAGGGCGACGACACCTCGGAGCTCGTAGGAAAGCGCCACCTGGAGGCGGAGCCCGTGCTCGCGGCCGCCGCGAAGGCGAAAAAAGCCGTCGTGCGGGGCCAGGAAGACACGATGACGAGCCGCTACATCAGCGTCGGCGGCGCGAAGAGCCTCGTCATCGCGCCCGTGCTCGTCGCGGGGCGCACCCTCGCGATCTTCGAGATGGTGAACCCGAACGACGGCGCGCCGTTCACGCAAGACGAGGCGAACGCGATGACCTACATCGCCGAACAATTCGCGGAGTTCTTGTCGTCTCGTGGCCTCGTGTTCGATCACGGCCGCGCTGGCCGCTAGCAGCGCCGCGATGAGCACAGCGCCCGCGACGGTGAGCGAGCGAGGCACACGACGCGTGTGCCTCGGGCTCGGGAGCTGAGGCCGTGGACACCGCCGAGCCGCGCTCCACCCGCGACAAGCTCCTCCGCTACGTGCTGTTGCCCGCCGTGATCGTGGCGGTCGCCGTGCTCGCGTACTTCACCTTCCGAACCACTCTGCAGCTCGACACGCTCCGCAAACAATCGGTCCTCGAGGCGACCCTCGCCCTCGCGAACGAAAAAGCGACGCGCCTCGATCGCCAGATCATCGACCAAGACAACGTGGTGGTCGCGATCGCGGATCCCGCGTTCATGGGCGACCTGACCGAGCGTTGGCTGCCTACCGCGCAGCGTGAAACGCCGAGCGTGCGCGCGATCGTGATGCTCGACGAGTCGCGCACCGTGGTCGCGTTCGCGTCGCGCGCGCGAGGGCCGTTCGCAGAGGAAGAGGCGTTCCGTCGGCTCCTCACCGAGCGGCTCCTCGACGAGATGCCGAGCACCCCCGAGGCGCCCGAGCAGCTCCGCCACTTGCACCGCACGTCCGGCACCGAGAGCTACCTCGTCTCGTACTGGCGGCGCTCCATCCAGGGCCGAACGTTCACCATCCTGGCCTGGCACGACATCGGTCGCATCGTGAAAGAGACGCTCCCCACGCTCTACGGCGACCGCTTCGTGCCGGTGGGTCTCGGGCAGCCGCAGGGCGGCACGAACCGCGCGAACATCGTCGACGAAGAGGGGCGCATCGTCTTCGGGCCTCCCCTCCGGAGCGGCGAATTTACGGTCGGCGTGCGCTTCCCGACCACCCTCTACAATTGGCGCGTCCAGGTCTCCCCGATCGGCGAGGACGAGCTCACCGTGAACGTGAAGCAGCGGCGCCTGCTCGAGATCGCGACCGTCGGTCTCTCGTTCGTCGTCCTCGTCGCGGGCGTGCTCACGATCCTCTACGCGGCGGAGACCGAGCGCCGCGCGTCGGCCCTGAAGAGCGAGTTCGTCGCGAACGTGAGCCACGAGCTGAAGACACCGCTCGCGCTCGTCCGGATGTTCGCCGAGATGCTGCAATCCGGCCGCGTCGCGAGCGAAGAAAAACGTGCAGAATACCTGGATATCATCGTCCGCGAGAGCGAGCGTCTCTCCGGGCTCATCGAGAACGTGCTCGATTTCGCGAGGGTGGAGCGCGGCCGCGCGAGCTACGACTTCGCAGAGGGCGACGTGAACGAGATCGTGAAGCGCGCCGTGAACGTCTACCGCTACCGCGCCGAGCGCGAGGGGGTCGACGTTCGTTTCGACGGAGACGAGACGTTGCCGTTGGTGGAGCTCGACGCGCGCGCGATCGAGCTCGTCGTGATCAACCTCCTCGACAACGCCCTCAAATACGGCCACGACGGCAAGGCCATTCACGTCGACGTCGCCTCGTCGAGCGCCGGCTCCGTACCGGGCATCGTGGTGTCGGTCCGCGACGAGGGGCCTGGCATCTCCGAGGCCGAAAAGACACGTATTTTCGAGCGTTTCGTCCGCGGCTCGAGCGCCCGCGCGAAGGACAAGATCCCCGTCCGGGGCAGCGGGATCGGGCTCTCGCTCGTTCGGCACATCGTCGGCGCCCACGGCGGCCGCGCCTGGGTCGAGAGCCAAGTGGGCCAGGGAGCCACGTTTCGCTTCACCCTCCCGGCCAACAACCCCCGTCGCCCCTCCCGCGCCTAACAGCAGCCCCGAGCCCCGCGAGCCCGCGAGCCCGCGAGCGCCCCGCGCCCCCGAGCTGCGAGCCTGCGAG
>JAAFHV010000005.1 GCA_013297655.1 Myxococcales bacterium
GGCGCCCTCGTCGCGGTCGGGTCGATGATGGCCATTCGTGACAACCGACGAGCGCTGCTCGCGACTCATGCCCTCGTGGTGTTCGGCGCGGTGGTGGTCGCGGGCAGCACCCTCCTCTTCCAGCTCGGGCTGCTCGGCCCCGCGCCATGGATGATCGCGGTCGGCCTCGGGCTCTACATCGGCTACGTGCCGTTCAATTGTGTGCTCTTCGATCGCCTCATCGCGACGACACGCTCGGTCGCGACGGCGGGGTTCTTGATTACCCTCGCGGACGCGTTCGGCTACCTCGGGAGCACCTCGCTCCTCGTCGGGAAGAGCCTCGGTAAACCAACGCTCCCGTGGCTCGCTTCGTTCGAGGCGTTCTCGTACGTCGGCGCCCTCGTGTGTGCAGTATGCATGGGGTTCGCGGCGTTCACGTTCGCGAAGCTGGACTCGGTGAAAGTGACCCCCGCGCCGGCGAAGTAGCGAGAGACTTGGCCCACCGTCGTAGACCTCGCGAAGATCCCTTTTTTCGCGAGGAGCCCATGAATACGACCCCCGAGGCGAGCCCAATTCCCGTAGCGGCTCCCGCTGGACCCGAAGGTCTCGACTCGTCGGCGACTCGTCGTGCGCTCGACCTCGCCACGCTCACCGCGGTGTTATGGAGCGAGGGGGGAACCGTGCCCTATGCCATCGCCTCCGCGATCGTCGTAGAGGCGTGCAACGTGCTCGCGACGCTCCCGTCCGCTTCGTGTCTCGTCGCGCTCGAGCACCTCTCGATCGACACGAGCGGGCGTATCGCGCTCGGCACCGTCGCGCATGCACCTTCGGTCTGCGAGCCCATGGTCGACCTCGGGGTGGTGGCCTGGGAGCTCTTCGCCGGCAGGCGTTTTTCCCTCCAGGACGTGCTCCCCGGCGGCGATGTCCCGAGCCTCGTCTCGATCTGTGCGCGCGAGGGTCGTTCCACTGGAAGCCTCGAGCGGCGCATGCTCTCGGAGATCGATCCGCTCGTGCGGCGGGCGACAGCGCTCGATCCGGCGCAGCGTCACGCGTCGTTCTTGTCGTTCGCGCGCGCGATGGACGCGACCGTACGACCCTCGAGCATGCTCCGGGTCGCGGCGTGGTTCTCGTCGATGACGGGCCCGCGTCTGCGCGCGCCGCTCGTCACTCCGTCGCCACCGAAGGTCCGCTTCGGCGCGCCCGCTCCCGTACGTCGCATCGACGGGTTCGACGCTCTCGACATGCTCGCCGACCTCGCCCTCGTAATGCCTCCCGCGCGAACGAAGACGGCTTGATGTAGCAGCGGTGTTCGTCGGCGCGGACGCGTGATACCGATACCCCACGATGTTCTTCGTGATGTGGGGCACGACGGTCCGCCGAGAGAGCCAAGGGGTGGTCGCGGATCTGTGCCCCTATTGTTGCGAGCTTCGCCCGTTCGAGGTGATGGACCACTACCGAGTGGGTCACCTCTATTACATCCCGCTCGGCCGCGGCACCTTCGTCGCGCGCACGCGGCAGTGCCGTAGGTGCTGGCGTCAGCTCGCGTTCGACGAACGGACGTACTCGGGCGCCGTTCAAGTCGTTCACGCACGGCAAATGTCGCTCGAAGAGGTCCTCGCGCGCACCAATCCTCGCCTCCGCCATCGCATCGACGAGCTCGCGCGCCTCGAAGAAATGGCCAAATCGACGGCCTATCGCGACCAGGGCGGCGACGCCCGAATGCTCGAATGTGTGCAGTGGTTGCGTTGGCTCTCCAGTATGGCGGTGAACGAAGAAGCGCTTCACCTCGTCGCCTCCTGGAGCACCCTCTCCGACGACGAGCGTGACGCGCTCCTATGGAAGCTCCGCGATACGGCCGCTCGCGCCCGCGCCGCACTGCGATAGGCAACGAGCCGCGTGGGCTCTCACGACGATCGCGAGAGCCCCATCGATGGACTTACGGCTTCGGCTCGACGCTCGTAGGAGTCGTCGCGGCAGGAGTCGTCGCGGCAGGTGAGGGCGGGGTCGGAGGCGCGGGATCAGCGGGCTTCGTCTCCGGCACGACCGGCGAAGGCGGCGGTGGCGGTGGGCACGCCGGGCACTCGGGGCATGGCTTCGCCTCTTCGACCTTCTTCGGGGCGTCGTTCCACGAATAGATCACGCTCAGCACCGTCGACGTATCGAGCCTCTCGCGGCCCGGGATCGGCAATCGGTCGTAGCGGGCGGTGAATCCGACGCCGAGCGAGAAGCCGAAATCCAGCTTCGCGGCCACGTTCGCGTCGAAGTTCACGCGGGTGTCGAAATCGCCGAGGTCGGTCTTCACGAACGACTGCAAGAGCTCGAGTCCGGTCGAGAACGTGACCGCCGAGTTGAAGTTTCGGCGGTAACCGACGAACGCGCGCGCGGAGTGGTCCGTACGCGTGGAGTCGAGCAGCGTGGTAGAAGGCGGGATCGCCGCGCGGCCGGCGTCGTTTCGGGCGTCGAACTGGAAGTCGTAACCGGCTTCACCCCAGAACGATTGAACCTCGTCTTTGTAGGCGACCACTTTGACGCCAGGGTCCAAGTTGAGTCGAAACGAGAGGCCCTGGAACTTGTCGTGACGACCGGTAACGAGCAAGAAGCCGGCGACACGATCGACGAAGAAGCGATCGTAGCGGAGCTTACCCTGGATGTTCTGCGCGGTGGCGGCGGAGGGGTTCGGCGCGATGGTGCTCTCTCCGTAGTTGCCCAAGACGCCGATGAGGAACCCGTTGTCGCCCCGGCGCATGTCGACCTGCCCGTTCAACGTCAGGGCGAGGGTCTTCGAGTTACCGGTCGTGATGAGACCACCCGCCGAGAGGTTCACGTTGGTCTCGTCGGACGTGGGCTTCGGGATCGCCGGCGCGTCGTTCGGGCCTTTCGGACCGGCGACGAGGGCTTTGGCGTCTGCGGGCGGAGCCGCGGCGCCAATGGCGGGAGGCGTCGTTTGCGCGAGGGTTGGGGCAGCGAAGGTCACGGCGATCAGCGCGACTGCGAGGCTCGAGAAGCGATTCATGGACTTAGGAGCTCCGAGGAGAAAGGCGGCCGACATGGCCGGACGGATGCCCCCTCAGCAAGAATCGGGACAAGCGCTACTGCGCGGAATTTCCCGAGGAAATCGGTGCATACACGCCGACGCGCTGCGCGTTCACCTCAGGATCTCGCGGTCTCGAGACCTCGGTCGCGAGGGTCAAGGTTCGCTGGAGGTGCCCTTCGGTCCGCGTCTCCGCGCGAGGCCGGCGGTGACCCCGCCCACGACGAGGGCGACGATCGCCAGGATCGCAACCGACTTGCCGTGCGCGGGCGGCTCCAGGACGACGCAGCGAAGACTCGAATCGTCTCCCGCGCCGTTTCCTTCGACGCATCGTCCCTCGTCGCAGGCCTCGGTTCGGCACGTATCACCGGGCTTGCGCGCGGAGCAGTCGGAGTAGCGATCCACCCTCGCGGGCTCGCGCGAGTCGGCGATCTCCTTGGCGAGGTCCGTCGGCACGCAGAGAAAGCATGGCGCGGTCTTCCGCTCGCACGCCGCTTCGCACGAGCCTGCGTCGGCCTTGTTGCAGAGCACGCACGCCGCGAGATCCGACGCCGCGCAGCTCGTACCCGGGAGGGTTCCGCACGCTCCCGGATTGCAGCGATCGGTCTTGCAAGGCGCGCCGGGGCTCGCGCCTTCGCACGGCCGCACGTTCGACGGGAGCACGTCGGCGCGCGACTCGACCCCGATGCCGCAGGAGAGCGCGACGAGCATCGACGCGAGGGCTCGAAAGGCCGCTCTCCGCTCGCTCCGCACGCACTCCCTCATTCGATCATCGTACACGCGAGGTAAGCGAGATCGTTGGCCAAAAGCGTGCTGGTGGATGCTCGATGGCGCTCCGTGACAGGGAGGTGACGGCCCTGATCGTTCGAGCTTGGAGCGCGCTCGAAGGGCCCGCGACAGCCGCATGTTCCGGCGTCGGCGCTCGTGTTCGCGGTCGGAAGGCCCTTCTTCCGACCGCCGCAGCCCACCGAGGGCACGACTCGTGGTAGCGGTTACGGCATGGATCGCTCCGAGCTTCTCTCTTTTTTGCGGGACCAGAAGTGGGCCGTCGAGGCCTCCGTCTCGGTGCACGGCGCGCCGCAGGCCGCTGTCATCGGTGTCGTCGTCACCGACGAGCTCGACATCGTCTTCGACACCTTCGACGACTCCCGTAAAGCGGAGAACCTACGCCGTAACCGCAAGACCGCGATCGTCATTGGCTGGGACGACGGTCGCACCGCGCAGATCGAGGGCGTCACCGACGAGCCGCGCGGTGACGATCTCGCGCGCTTGACGAAGTTGTATTACGCACGTTTTCCGGACGGCGAAGAGCGCGCAAAGACCGCCAAATTGGCCTATTTCCGCGTTCGTCCGACCTGGATTCGGTACACCGATTTCCGCGAGAAGGAGCCGGTCGTGTTCACGCTCGGCCCGTCCGATCTTCGCGAGCCACGCCGTCCGTCGCGCGGTCCGCGCGAGAGCCGCGAGGCGCGTGAAGCGCGTGAAGCGCGTGAAGCTCCGGTCGCCGAGCCGCTCCCCGTCGTCGCTGCGCCGGCGGACGAGCCCGCGTTCGACGAGACCGCGTGGGACGAGACCCCCGCGGACGAGCCCGAGTCGCTCGAGAGCCCCGAGAGCTCCGAGACCAGCTCGGAGGCCGACTCGAGCGAGCCGCCGCCGCCGTCGTCGTCCGCTCCGCCGCGCGGGTCCGATCAGGGCACGCTCTTCTGAGCGTTCGGGGCTGCCGTTCGGCCTCGGCCGGCGGCAGCGCTCGTTTTCCACGACGCTCGTGGGTGTTTCGCGTGCCTCAGTTGGCGGCGAAGAACTGCCAAACGCCGGCTGCGGAGCCGGTCCAGAGGGTGTGCCCGAGGCCGGGGATCGAGCAGAACACGACCGGCTTCGTGCCCCCGTTTTGTCGCTGACACGGGCTCGGGGTGGTCGCCGCTTGGCCGGCGGTGTTCCTCGCGGCGGCGCGCCAATAGGTGAGGCTCTTCATGCCCTCGGCGATGTTGACCGAGCCGTCGTTCTGGCCGTGGACCATGAACACGGCGAGCGGCGCGCCGATGCGGAGGCTGCCCGTCGCGGGGTCGAAATCGGCGGCCGCGTTGCCGAAGGGGCCGCCGCCGGACATGGGCGCGAGGGCACGAAGCGCGCTCGTACGCCAACGGCCGAGCTGGTTCACGAAGTACGCTCCGCCGCTCATGCCGTGCGCGTACACCTTCGTCTTGTCCACGCAGTACGTCGTGGAAATGGCCGTGATCATCGCGTCGAAGAACGACACATCGGCGTTCGCGGGCGGGTTCCGAGCTTGGTCGAACGAGTGGCCGTTGTTGTTGTTCGTACCGTTCGGCCAAACAAAGATGGCGCGCGTCCCGCCCTGCGCTTCGATAGGAAACGAGCTGCGGTATGCCGCGCCATTCCCGCCGTCGCCGTGGAAGCCGAACACGAGAGGATAGAGCCTGGTGCCGTCGTAGCCCGCGGGCACGGAGAGCGCGTAGGTGCGGTTCGCGGCGCCGACCCTCACCGTGAGGCTGGCGATGAATCCCTTCGCCGGGTTCGCGGTGCCACACGAGCCGGGAGGGACCACGACCACACCGGAGTCGCCATCGCCCCCGCCTCCGCCTCCGCCGTCATCGTCGGTCGGCCCGACGCCTGCTTCGCCCGCATCGCCCGAGGAAATCGGGGTAGAGCCATCGGTGCCGACGACGGGGAGCTTGGACGGCGGGCTCGGATCGCCCGTTCCATTCGTGCTCGCGCTCGTGTCGACGCTGCCAGTGGTGCCGTCTTCGGAGTCGCCGCACGCTGCGCTGCCGAGCGAGCCCACGATGACGATCGAAGCGAGGATGGAGACGACGGGTTTCCGTACGATCAAGCGAGCTCCCTGAAATGCCCCCGAAAAGAGCCGGCCGATGACACGCGCTTGGCGTTGGTCGACGCGACGCATCCAACATAGCCGGAATGCGGCGGTGTGCACCTTACGAGCCGATTGCTCTGCGAACAGGTAGGAGAACGTGCAACTCGCCCCGACCCGCAGGACAGGTTCGCGACGCTTTCGAGCCGCGACGCGGGTCACACGTCCTCGCGCAGACTATGCCGTCGTGGCTAGTTCGCGGCCCGCGCCTTCGCCGAGGTGAGCGCTCGTTCGAAAAGTGCGAGCGGCTGCGCTCCGACGACGCGCTCGTCCTCGACGAACGTCGTGGGCGTCCCCTCGACACCGAGCTTCCGCGCGAGCGCGCGATCCTCCTCGAGGCGAGCGGCGGTCCAGGGGCCGTCGAGGTCCTTCGTGAAGCGGGTCATGTCGAGGCCCGCTTTTCGGGCGTGCTCCTCGAGGACCGCGCGATCTTGCGTGTGCTGGTTCGTGAACACCTGCGCGACGAACGGCGCGAGCTTGCCCTGCGCGTCCGCCGCGATCGCCGCCCGCGCCGCGAGAGGCGCGTTTTCGTGCATCGGAAGCGGTGCATGACGGAGCACGACCTTCACCTCGGGGTGCTTCTCGGTGAGCTCACGGAGGCGCGTATCGAGCCGCGCGCAATACGGGCACGCGAGGTCGGTGAAGAGCGTGAGCGTGGTCTTCGCGGAGGGCGATCCGAGGAAGTGCGCACCGCCCACGCCGCGCGCCTCGCGTACGACCGTGGTCTCTTCCGGATCCTTCTCGAGCGGCGCAGGGTTCTCGTGCGCCTCTTTCAAGATCGCCTCGTAGAGCGCGACGCGTGGAACCCCGGCGCCTTCGAGGTCGTGCGTGTGGGTGATCTCCTCGTCGACGATCGTCTCGAAGGTGGCCAGCGTTTGCGCGCCGCGCACGATGCGCCCGTTGACGAAGAACGTAGGGGTCCCGTTCACGTGGAGAGCGCTCGCCAGCTTCGCGGAGCGGGCGAGGGCGTCCTTGGTGCCCGCGCTCGCGAGCGCCGTCGTGTAGCTCCGCGACGAAACGCCAGCCCCCTCCGCGAACGCGAGCAGATCGTCGTCCGTTCGCGCGCGTTGATCGGCGAAGAGCTTCGTGTGCATCGTCACGAAGGCCTCCGGCTTCGCCTCGAACACCGCGAGCGACGCGCGCGCGGCCGTCTCGGCGTGCGGATGCATCGGCAGCGGCACGGGGAGCACGACCACCCGCACGTCGCGCGGGTGCTTCTCGCGCAGCGTCGCCATCGTGTTTTCTGCGCGCGCGCAGTACGGGCAGTCGTAGTCCGTCGCTTCTACGATCGTGACCCTCGCGTCGCGCGGGCCGTAGCTCGGGAGCCCATCGACGGGCACCGTGAAGCGCTTCACCGCGAGGTCACCCCGAGCGGGGGCCGCCGCGAGCGGTGCTTCGGACGTGGGCTCCGGCTTCGTGCCTTGCGCCGCGCGGGTCGCTTCGTCCGTGCAGCTCGTCGTCGCGAGAGCGACCGCGAACGACACCATCAAACCATTCATCTTGTTCATGAGTACCTCCGTGTACGTGACGGAGATTCATGGCCCGAAGAGGGTGCAAGTTACGATTCGCGCGTCCGAAACTCCAACGTCGGTCGACATCGTCGTCTCTTGTGCGGCGCGCGAGAACGACGCCACGGACAGCAAATTTCCCGGAGCCGCACGCGGCTCGACGGTCTCGGGGCAAAAGCCCACCGCCGCCTCGCGTTCGTCGGAGGGGGCGAAGGCGGACTCGTGTGCTCCGAGGCTCAAGAAGAAGCACGCCGCCGCCGCGAGCCCGCCGATGCTCGAGAGCCACGCTCCGTTTCGGTCACGGAACCCGGTCGCCACCCGCGAGGCCGTACGCGCAGCCCACGTACGCCTCGCCTCGGCGCGGAGCTCCGTCGCGCGGGCGTGCACCGCGGCGACGTCGAGCGCAATCGCGGGGAGCGCCGCCTCGCGTGCGCGGAAGAGGCCCACGAGATCGTCGTCCTCGTCCTCGAGATCCGTTTCGTAGAGGTCGTCGGCAGGGTGCTTCATTTGGAGGCCTCGAGGTGCGCGCGGAGCGCCTCTTTTGCGCGAAATATCTCGATTTTTACCTTCGCGAGCGAGACGCCCATCGTCGTCGCGACGTCGTCGTACGACAGGCCGTGATCGAGGCGAAGGAGCAGGATGGCGCGACGCTCCTCGGGGAGCTCGGCGAGCCCGGCGCGTAGGGCGGCTGCGGTCTCCCTACAGGCGAAGCTCGCTTCGGGACACGCGCTCGGCGGCGCGATCGTCTCGGGCTCGTTGCCCGTCGCGCTCCCCGCTCGCACCCGCGCCTTCCGCAGCTCGAGCGACACGTTCCGCGCGATCCCGAAGACGAACGGCACGACCCGCGAAGCGTCGTGGGAGAGGTGCGGGTGGAGCAGCACGCGCGCGAACGTCTCTTGTGTTCCATCTCGCGCGAGCGTCGCGTCGAAGAGCAGATCGCTCAGGAACCGATGGATGCGAGGCGCGAGGGTCGCGTAGAGGCGCGCGAACGCGTCGCGCTCCGTGGCCTCGAGCGACGGCGAGCGCGTCTCGGCGGGGGGAGCCATTCCGAGCGCGAAGGGAAAGGGAAGTGCGGCCACGCAGAGACCTGGCCACGGCAACCCGGAAGTTTCGAAAAACCTTCCTCAGCGCGCAAAACGCTGGAATTTACGCAATACGAGTCGTGTCGGCGCGCTCAGGGGCAGGGGGAGGGCGGCTCCGACACGAACGCGGGTCGTGTCACCGAAGGCGCGGGCCGCGGCGGCTCGCTCGGTGGCGTGGGGCCGCTCGCATCGAAGCCGAGACCCGCGTCACGAGGGACCACCGCGCCGTCGTTGCTCGCGTCGCTTCCGGCGTCGGCAGGGCGCAGATGGCTGTTCCGCGCGAACGCGAGGAGCGCTGGCATCGTGCCGTTGAACGTGTCGAGGTCGACGTTGCCCGTGACGCCGTCGACCCGTCCGGACTCGGAGCTTTGCCAGAAGACCCAGTCGGTCCAGCCGGTGGGCATGAGCGGGCAGGTGACGCCGTAGTTCGCGACCCACAGCGGGTAGCTCGAGAAATGATTCTGCGTCACGTACGACATGAAGTTCGCCGTGTAGACGAGCGGCTTCACGTGGAGCTCGGCCTCGACGCGCGCGATCCAGTGCTTTGCGAGCGCGACCACGGTCGCCACCGGTTGGCCGTCGACCGTCTCGATGTCGAGCACGGGAGGCAAATCGTCGGGCCCGAACCCTGCCGCGCGGAGGGTGCTCACCATCGTGTCGACCTGCACGTCGACGTCGCGCGCAGGCCAAAAATACTGATACGCGCCGCGCACGAGGTTCGCGTCTTTCGCCGCCGCCCAGTTCGTCGCGAACTTGGTGTCCACGTTCTGGCCAGACGACAGACGCAAGAACACGAACCCGTTGCCGGCCGCCGCGACGCGCGCAAAATCGACGGTGCCTTGGTACGACGACACGTCGATGCCGGGCACGATGTTCGGCCCCGCGCAGGTGCGGAGCGCTTGCGACGTGGAGTCGATGCACGCCGGCTTCGCGCTGTCGGAGCAGGCCGCGACCATGGCCCCGGAGGCGAGCACGAGCGCCACGAAGAGTGCACTTT
The DNA here is from genome assembly GCA_013297655.1 of Myxococcales bacterium. Classification (GTDB taxonomy): domain Bacteria; phylum Myxococcota_A; class Polyangia; order Polyangiales; family Polyangiaceae; genus JAAFHV01. The sequence continues at coordinate 9,485 of JAAFHV010000005.1, forward strand.
GCACGATTCTCACGAGACCAAGAGACCGGAGATTCGGCCCGCCGTCGAGGGTCTCGGTTGCCTTTTTGCGCAGTCGGCTCGTTCGAGCACAACCAGGCCTAAAGGCGCGTCGCGTCACGGGTTTTGCCTTGACGCGAGACCCGGCGTCGAGTCCCGCGTCTCGGCCACTGCCGTCTAGCCGCGCACTTGGGTGAGCATCGTCTCGGCGTTGCTCGTCTCGAACTTGCCGGCTTCTTCCACGTTGACCGACTTCACGACCCCGTCGTCGACGAACATCGAGAAGCGCTTGCAGCGCACGCCCATCCCGTTGGCGGTGAGATCGAGCTCGAGGCCGAGCGCCTTCGTGAGCTCTGCGCTCCCGTCGCCCAGCATGCGCACCTTGCCCTCGGTCTTCTGGTCACGGCCCCACGCGCCCATGACGAAGCCGTCGTTCACGCTGATGCAGACGATCTCGTCGACCCCGGCCTTCTTGAGGTCTTCGGCGAGCGCGACGTAGCCGGGCACGTGCTTTCCGGAGCATGTGGGAGTGAAGGCGCCGGGGAGGCCGAAGAAGACGACCTTTTTGCCCGCGGTGAGGGCGGCGACCTCGACCGGTTGCGGGGGCACCGGGCAGTGCGTCTCGTCGCTGTAGCCCGTGGATTCTCGAAGGGTTGCGTTGGGGATCTTGTCACCGGGTTTGATCATGCGTTCACCTCGCGCCGCAGGGTGGCGGTGCGACGCGCGGTTGTAAAGGGACGCTTCCGACGCGGCGAGGCTGTGGCATCATGTTCGTGGGGAGCACGATGGGGGACCGTCTTCGCGTAGCTATTTTCGATCCCGATGGCCAAGGCTCGGGACCGCTCGAGGCAGCCTTGGTCGCCCGGCGATGCGACGTGAGCGTCGTCCGTGTCGCGGCGGGGCTGCTCGTGGCTCACGCGCTCGACCTGGTCGTCGTCGGCGGCGACGCGGCGGCCCGTTCGGCGCTGTGCGACCTGCTCATTCCGACCGGCGTCGCGTCGCGCCCGTTCCTCGTCGCGCTCGTGCCGAGCTACGACGACGCAGACGTGGAGCCCGCGCTCGCGGTCGGGGTCGACGACGTGCTCGTCTCGACGGACGTGTCGCGGCTCGGCCCGCTCCTCCGCCACGCGTCACGCTACCGGCGCGCCGAGCGCGAGGTCGCGGCGCCGCAAGGGCTCATCGAGCACGTCTCTGATTTCGTGCTTCAGCTCGACCGCAACGCCATGATTACGTTCATGAATCGCGACGGTCCGGTGAAGACCGTGAGCGAGAGCGTGGGTAGCTCGGCTTACGAGCACTTGCCTGCCGAGTGGCAGCCGAAGTTCACCAAGGCGTTCGAGGCCGCGCTCGAGACGGGGCAGCCTCGCGTCTACGAGACGGCGTCGTACGGTCGCATCTTCCGCGTCCGCATCGTGCCCACCGCGCGCGACGGAGCGATCACGGGAGCGACCCTGCTCGCGGCCGACGTGACGGAGCTCTCGAGCGTGGTGCGAAAGCTGCGCGAAAGCGAGTCGCACGCGGAGGCGATCCTCGACGCGCTCCCCGACCTCGTCGTCCGCGTTCGTGACGACGGTGTGCTCCTCGACGTGCACGCGCCTCCGCGTCCACAAAGCTCGGACCTTCCGTCGAAGAGCGACGTGGGAAAATCCTTGTTTCGCCTGGTCCCGGTCGCGGTCGGCGAGAAGCTCGTCGATGGCATTCGGCGATCCGGGGTGTCCGCCGATCTCGAGGTCGTCACCTACGAAATCGGTGAGGGCAACGAGCGCCGCGACTTCGAGGCGCGCATCGTCGCGAGCGAAGTGGGGCAGGCGATCATGGTCGTCCGCGACATGACGGAGCACAACCGCAGCCGCGAGCGCTCCACCGTCACCGAGCGTCTCGCGTCGCTCGGCACGATGGCGGCGGGGGTCGCCCACGAGCTCAACAGCCCGCTCACGTTCGTCATGCTCGGCCTCGAGTGGATCGCGCGCATGCTCGGCACGGTGGAGCCGGGCGTCGCGATCCCGAAGGTGGCCCACCACGCGATCGCGGAGCGCCTCCGCGAGGTGCTCGATGGTGCCCAGCGCATCCGCCGAATCGTGCGCGATTTGAAGGGATTTACGCGCCCCGAGGAGACGAAGCTCAGCCTCGTCGACGTGCCGAGCGCGATTGACGGCGCCCTCAGCCTCGCCGCAGCCGAGCTCCGCTACCGCGCCACCGTCGACAAGCGCTACGGCGAGCTACCGCCCGTCCTCGGCAACCACGCGCGGGTGGGCCAGGTGGTTCTCAACCTGCTCGTCAACGCCGCCCACGCGCTAGCCGAAGATCGGGGAGCGGAGAACGTCGTCACGATCGCGGCGTTCCAGCGCGACGCCCAGGTCTTGATCGAGATCTCGGACAACGGAACCGGCATCCCGCAGCACCACTTGTCGCGCCTGTTCGAGCCGTTTTTTACGACAAAGCCCGTGGGCCAGGGCACCGGCCTCGGCTTGTGGGTGTGCCACGAAATCGTGAAGGAGCTCGGCGGCGAAATCACGGTCGAGAGCGAGCTCGGCAAGGGCTCTACGTTTCGCGTCGCGCTCCCGGTCGGAGAGCCACGGAGCGCGCACCCGCCCGACCTTCGCGAGAGCACCGCGCCCTTGCCACGCGCGCGAATCCTCATCGTCGACGACGAGCCCAACCTCGCCCGCACCCTCGCGCGCCTCCTCGACGGGCACACAGTGGAGGTCGCCGGCGGCGGCGATCTCGCCCTCGAGCTCTTCGCGCGGGACTCCGAGTTCGACCTCGTGCTTTGTGATCTGATGATGCCGGGAAGAACGGGCATGGACGTGCACGCCGAGGTCACCAAGACCTGGCCGTTCCTCGCCGACCGGTTCGTGTTCATGACCGGCGGCGCGTTCACCCACCGCGCGAAGACGTTCCTCGCCGAGGTCGGGCTCCCGTACCTCGAGAAGCCCTTCCGCTACGAAGCGGTCCTCGAGATTTTGAAGAAGATGCGCGAAAAATAAGCTTCAAAGCGCTTCTTTTCGTCTCGTCCGGCCACGGGCCCGCGCGATACTGGCGCCATGAGCCTCGTCCGTTGGAGCTTTCCCACCACCATCGTTTTTGGTCCCGCCGCTTCCCTGCAGCTCGCCGAGCACGTGAAACGCCTCGGCGGCACGCGTGTCCTCATCGTGGCCGATCCGGGCGTCGTGAAAGCGGGCATCGTCGCGAAGATCGAGAAGCACCTCGCGGAGGCGGGCCTCGCCGCCAAGGTCTTCGACAAGGTCGCCCCGAACCCGGTCGAGCAAAACGTGTTCGACGGCGTCGCCGCCTACAAAGAGCACGCGGCCGACTTCGTGGTCTCCGTCGGAGGGGGCTCGCCGCTCGACGCGGGCAAGCTCATCGCCCTCGCGACCACCCACACGCGCCCCCTCGTCGACTACGACGACGCGACCGGCGGCGACGCGTTCATCGGGCCGAACGTTCCCCCGATCATCAACATCCCCACCACCGCCGGCACCGGCAGCGAAGTGGGCCGCTCGGGGGTGGTCACCCTCGCCGCCAACGCGCGCAAAACGGTCATTTTTAGCCCGTATTTGCTCGCAAAGGTCGCGCTCCTCGATCCGGAGCTCACCGTCTCGATGCCCGCACACGTCACCGCCGCGACCGGCTTCGACGCGCTCACGCACTGCCTCGAAGCGTACCTCTCGAAGGGCGATCACCCGATGGCAGACGGCATCGCGCTCCAAGGGATCGAGCTTTGTCGCGACAACCTCCTCACCGCGACGAAGGACGGCGCGAACCTCGACGCGCGCGGCGGCATGATGAAGGCCGCGATGATGGGCGCGGTCGCGTTCCAGAAGGGCCTCGGCGCGTGCCATTCGCTCGCGCACCCGCTCTCGAGCGAGAAGGACATGCACCACGGGCTCGCGAACGCGCTGTGCCTCCCCGCCGTCTGCGACTTCAACACGAGCGCCGTCCCCGAGCGTATCGAGCGTGTGCGCGCGCTCCTCGATCCGAGCGCAAAAACCCTGGGCGACGCGCTCCGTGGCCTCCGCGAGAAGCTCGGTCTCCCGAACGGTCTCGCCTCGCAAGGCGTCACCAAGGCCGACATCCCGAAGCTCGCCAAGAAGGCCCTCGAGGACGCTTGCCACCAGTCGAATCCGCGCGCCTGCAGCGAAGCCGATCTCGCGGCCCTCTACGAAGCAAGCTTGTAATCCGCACCTATTGCCCGTCGCGAACGGAGCGAAACACGGCGCACGGCCCGCGAAGGCTTCGACGCGCCGTGTTTCCATGACGTTTCCGCGGGGGCTTTTGCTAAGCTCGCCATCACGATGCTCCCGGAAAAAAAGCAGGTCCTCATCGTCGACGACGAGCCGAACCTGCGAAAGATCCTCGCCGCACAGCTCTCGCGTGACGGCTACGACGTCCTCCTCGCCGAAGACGGTGAAGAGGGTCTCGCTACCCTTCGCGAGCACCACATCGACCTCGTCATCACCGACCTTCGCATGCCCAAGGTCGACGGAATGACGCTCCTCCGCGAGGCGCTCCGCGAAGATCCCGATCTGCCCGTGGTCATGATCACGGCGCACGGCACGGTCGACACCGCGGTCGAAGCGCTGAAGATCGGCGCGTTCGACTACCTCACCAAGCCGTTCGACAAGGACGAGGTCCGCCAGATCGTCGGCAAGGCGCTCCGCACCCGTCAGCTCGCGGGCGAGGAGGCCTCCCAGTCGCCCGCCCAAGTGCCCGGCGCGCGCTTCGGTATCATCGGCAATTCCGCAGGCCTTACGGACCTTTACTCCGTTCTCGAGCGCGTCGCCGACAGCCCCACCACGGTGCTCATCACCGGGGAGAGCGGCACCGGGAAAGAGCTCGTGGCGCGCGCCCTCCACGACCACTCGTCGCGGAAGGACAAGCCCTTCATCAAGGTGAACTGCGCCGCGATCCCCAAGGAGCTCATCGAGAGCGAGCTCTTCGGCTACGAGCGCGGCGCGTTCACCGGCGCGGTCTCGTCGAAGCCCGGTCGCTTCGAGCTCGCGAGCGGCGGCACGTTGTTCTTGGACGAGATCGGCGAGATCCCGGTCGAGATGCAAGTGAAGCTCCTCCGCGCCCTCCAAGAGAGCGAGTTCGAGCGCGTCGGCGGCATCAAAACCATCCGCGTCGACGTTCGCCTCGTCGCGGCGACGAACCGCGATCTGAAGAAGCTCATCTCGCAGGGCACCTTCCGCGAAGACTTGTTTTACCGGCTCAACGTCGTGTCGATTCGCCTCCCCGCCCTCCGCGAGCGCGCGAGCGACATCCCGCTCTTGGTCGAGCACTTCCTCACCAAGTTCAACGATCGCCTGAAAAAGAGCGTGCAAGGCGTTGAGCAAGACGCGCTCGACGTGCTCGCGAACTACGGCTGGCCGGGCAACATCCGCGAGCTCGAGAACGTGATGGAACGCGCTGTCCTGTTCTGCGACGCGCAGAAGCTCACGGTGGACAACCTGCCGCAAGAGGTGCGCGGAGGCACGGGGCACTCGGTCACGCCGCCGCCTCCCGATACGTCGCTCCCCGTCTCGCTCTCGGGCGACGCGGGCTTGAAGGAGCACGTGAAGGTCGCGATGAGCCGCCTCGAGCGCGACATCGTGAGCCGCGCGCTCACGCAGACCGGTGGCAACGTCACGCACGCCGCGCGCCTCCTCAAGATTTCGCGAAAGGGCCTCCAGCTCAAAATGAAAGAGCTCGGCCTCCGCGAAGGCGCGGACAAGGGAGACTGACGGTGCCGGCGGCCGCGGTGGCGAAACGCCTCGAATCGAGCCGCCCTCCGCCCGCGAGCGCCTCGACCACGAGGCGCGTCTCTTCGAGGTCACGTGCCTCGAGGGAAATCGTGGGCGTCGTGTCCGCGCTCGTCCTCGTCGCGCTCTCGGTCACCTCGTGCAAGGGCTGCTCTGACGACCCCGTGAAGCCCAAAGAAGACGGGCCGTCCGCCACCGCCGACGGAGGCGCCAAGTCTTCTTTTCTAGGTCGATCGCAGGACGCGGGCCCCAAGCTCGGCGCGCCGAGGCCGGGCATGGCGTGGATCCCGGCGGGTGTGCTCAAGGCCGGGACGCCAGAAGGAAAGCTCCCTCGCGTCGCGACCGAAGAGCTCCCCGGCACGCCCATCCAATTGGGTGCATTTTACATCGACGTGTTCCCTTATCCCAACGAGCCGGGCGCGATCCCGCAGCCGAACGTCTCGCGCGACGAAGCGAAGAAGCTCTGCGAAGAGAAGGGCAAGCGCCTCTGCACGGAGCTCGAGTGGGAGCGCGCGTGCAAAGGCCCGGACAACACCACCTACGAGTACGGCGAGGCCTACCGCTCGTCGGCGTGCCTCACGGGGCAAACGGCGGAGCTCTCGTCGCGGAAGCCGTGCGGCGAGCGCTCGGGTTGTCGAAGTGGGTTCGGCGTCCTCGAGATGCACGGCGGCGCGTGGGAATGGACCGACAGCCTCTGGGGCCGCGGAACCCACGATCCGAACCTGGGCGTTTTGCGCGGTGGAAACGCGGAAGCAGGAGAAATCGTGGGTCGCTGCGCGAACGCGATCGGCCGTCCCATCTCCAAGAAGCACCCCACGTTCGGCTTTCGGTGCTGCATCGGCGATCGCAACGCGGCCGAGGTCGCGCTCGATCCGAAGAACACGGGCCGCACGCTGACGCTCCTCACGAAGCCAGACGAGCGCGCGCGCCCGCTCGTGCCGCTCCTCGACAAGGGGCAATGGGGCCCCGACGTCACGAGCCTCGAGGTCGATCGCGCGTGGCTCTGGCAGCCGGTATCGAACGAGGATCTCCTCGTGTTCGGCGGCTGCACGCCCGAGGTCGCGTCGCGAAAATGCGGCTTCGTCGTAGGTCGCACCTCGGCCGCCGGAGAAACGCGAGTGCTCGCCCAAGTCGCGTTCCCCCGCGCCATGCCCGAGATGAAGACCACCGGCGAGCCGCCTAAGATTCAGGCCGTCGCGATCGACATCAAGGGCAAGTATTCTATCGAATTTTCATACAGTTACGGCAAGGTCAACGTCGGCGCGCCGATCCGGATGGCGGAGCATCCGTGAGCCGATCCTAGGTCGTAAGGGTTCTTCCGCTCCCGCGCGACGTTTGGGTGGGTACGCTGATTTCGTGGCCCCTCCTCGCGACGATCTCGAAGCCGCGCAGCAGCGCATCCGCGCCCTCGAAGATCGAATCGAGGAGCTCGAGATCGAAGACGCGCCCGCGGCTCCCGCGTCGGACGCTCGCCCGAAGAGAGCTCCCGCGCGGAAGGCGATCGCGGAGATGGAAGCCGCGGGCCTCGCGCAGGCTGCGAAAGCGCAGTCCGACATGGCCGCGATCCTCGCCAAGGCGCAACGAAAGACGCGCGCCGGTCTGGCGGTCGTCTTCGGTACGACGCTCCTCGTGTTCGTGTTTTGGGCTCTCGACTACCTGGTCGCGACGCGGATCGATCCGGCACGTGAAGCGATGGGCCGCGCTGCGCTCTTCGCGAACGAGGGCGTGGTCTTCGCGGCCGCCGCGGCGGCGGTGGTCGCGAGCTTCGCGTCCACGCGCATCTACGCGCCGGCACCCCTGCTTTATCGGGCCGACGATCCGCGCGCCGACGAGCCTCGCCTCTCGCGGCGCGGTTGGGCCATGCTCACGGTCGTAGCGCACGTGCTCGTGCTCGTGCTCGGAAACCGCTGACCCGTGAGGAACCATGCCTCCCCATCGTGACGATCTCGAAGCTGCGCAGCAGCGGATCCAGGCGCTCCAAGATCGGGTCGACGAGCTCGAAGCCGAGAAGCATCCTCCGCCCCCCGAGCCGGAAGCTCCGGCCGCCGCGCCTCCGCCTCGGAACGAGAGCCGCAAACAACGGCGAATCCGCGAGCAAAACCAGGCGAACGCTGGCCACGTCGCGATGAACGAGACCCGCGCGCTCGTCGATCAAGCGCTCGCGACGCATCCCACGCTCAAAGACGCGCTCGTCACGGTGCTCGGCGGGATCGCGGTATTTTTGGTCGCGAGCGCAGCGAACGTCGCGATCTTTTTCGTGATCGACGAGCCGCGCCGCATCGCGCGCGAGCCGGCGCTGTTCGACCAGGGTCACATCGTCGCGCTCGTGATGCTCGCGGTTGCCGTCATGAGCCTCGCGCTTCCGCGGGTGATCCACCCGGCGCCGATCTTCCGCGTCCGCTCGGAAGATCAGATGACCTACTCCGCGGGCGTTCGTCTCTCGCGAGGCACCTGGGCCGGCGTGGCGATCGCAGCGCTGGTCTCGAACGCGCTGGTGTTCGTGATCGCGGCGCGGTGAGCGCGTGCCTCAATGACGAAGCGAGAGCGCCTCGGAGAGCTCGTCCGGGGTCATCGCGGGCGAGCCGTCTTTTGCCTCTTCAGCCGCGCGCACGAGCGACACGATCCGCGCGTTGATCGGCGCGTCTTCGCCGCGTGACTTGGCGAGCTTCACGATCTCCCCGTTCAGCTCGTCGATCTCGGTCTTCCTTCCGAGCCGCAAATCTTCCCACATCGACGAGCGCGCCTCGGGATCGATCCGGATTTGCGCGCGCGCGACGAAGCGGAAGATCGGCGTGGGTAGTCGGAGCAGGCGCGGAAAGAGCGAGACGGGCAGGGGTCCTAGGCGCGCCGTCTTCGTCTGCGAAACGCGGAGCACCCGGATCGCTTCTTCCATGATCGCCGCGACGATGCGGCGGTAGCTCGCTTCGGCCAAGATCGTGGCAGTGGTCGCGTCGGTGAGCGCGCTCACCGCGTTGTTCAAGTTCATGACCAGCTTCGACCACTGAAGCGGCCGCACGTCGCGCGGCGACTCGACCACGAGGCCTTCGCGTCCGAGCTCGAACATCATCTGATCCACCGGGCCGAGGGGCCCGCCCTCCACCACGAGCGGCCCCGTCGTCGTACGGCGGAACCGGCCCTCGCCCTTGTCGACCACGTTGAAGCCCACGATTCCGCCGCGCACGTCGCGCGCCCCCAACACGTCGCGGAGGAGGTCCGCGTTCCGTACGCCGTTTTGGAGGCTCACGATCGTCGCGCTTTGGGGCACGATCGCGTCGAGCGTTTTGCCCGCTTCCGTGGTCGCCGCGCTCTTCACGCAGACGAGCACCACCTCGCGATCCGCGAGCGCTTCGGGCGACTCTCCGTAGCGGACCTCTCCCTTCGGGATGCTGCGCCCGCGCCCGTCGAGATCCTCTACCGAGAGCCCGCAGGTCGCGATCGTGTCGCGGAGCCGCGGCCTGCCGACGAGAACCACGTCGACCCCGCGTGCCGCCAAGAGCCCGCCGACGTAGCAGCCGATCGCCCCCGCTCCCATCACTCCGACCCGAGGTCCTCGCATCCCGGGAAGGTACCGCGCCGAGGCTCGTTTTGGATGAGCTGAATAACCAAGCAATTTCATTGTGTTGCAAACTCGCGTCTAGCGATGGAAGAATTTTTCATGGCGCTCGGAACCTTTCCCGGGAGCCCCTGTCAATGCTCCACGAAGGCGGTCGGCAAGGGCAAACGAGGCGAAGGCCTCGGCCCCGGCGGTACTCGCGCACCGATGCCTTCTCCACCCGAAACCGTGCGCGTCCGCGCATCTCCAATGCCCGTCCGCGGCAGTGAGGCAAGCCATGTCCACCACGTTCAAGCCCGCCTTTTCGACCGACGCCATGTTCGCTCCCGTCCAAGCCGTGGCGAACCCTTTCCTCGCGTCGACCCGCGCCACCGAATCCGGCGAGGGTGGCGAGGCGAGCTACGTGTTGGTTCCCTCCGGTCCGCGCGTCTCCGACGAAGAAGTCGAGACGATGGCGAGCGCGGTCGAAGTGCAGGTCCTCTGGGGCCAGAACGTCCTCTCCGTCACGCACCTCACGCAGGGCAAGCCGTTCGCGGTCGGCGCCGGTGAAGGTGTCGACTTCGTGCTCGCCGAGGAGACGCTCGGCCGTGACCGCCTCTCGCTCGTCTCGGTGAACAGCGGCTCTCCCAAGATCGTGATCCCCGAAGGCGCGACCGTGTGTGTCGCCGGCGAAAAAGCCGTCACCGTCGCCGACCTCGCAGCCCTTGGCCGCGCGGTCCCCTCGAGCGAAGGCACGCGCCTCTTCGAGATGAGCGTCGCGGAAGGTCAGAGCATCCGCGTGAACCTCGCGGGCTCGGACATCGCGTACATCGTCCGCGGCGTTCGCGCCGGCAAGGCCCCCGCCGCCGTAGGCTTCCTCGGCGCGCTCTCCAGCAACGTGACGAAGTACGTCGGCCTCTCGCTCATCGGTCACCTCGGCATCATGGCGAGCCTCGCCTACTTCATGCCCAGCATGGGCGCCGACGACGCGGAAGCCAACTCGCGCGAGAACATCCTCTTCATGCAGAAGATGCTCAACGCTTCGGCTCCCCCGGAGCTCAAGGAGCAGGACACGTCCGGCGGCGAGACCGCCTCGAAAGAAGAGGGCGGCAAGGGCGAGCGCGCACAAGGCGCGGAGGGCACGATGGGCAAAGCGACCGCGGCCAAGGCCGACGCGCGCTGGGGCTTCAAGGGCACCTCGTCGAACCCGCAAGTTCAGCAGAAGACGGACATCGAGCTCGCGCGCCAGTTCGGCATGGTCGACCTCCTCCTCAGCTCGAAGTCTGGCCCCTCGGCCCACGATCCGAACGCTCCGTCCGCAAAGTGGGGCGCGTTCGAGGCGCAGGGCTCCGACGCGAAGAGCGCTCTCGGCAGCATGTGGGGCAACACCATCGGCGACTCGCTCGGCGGCGGCGCGTTCGGCCTCTCGGGCAACGAAGAAGGCGGCGGCGGTCTCGGCGCGGGCATCGGCCTCGACAAGGTCGGCGGTCTCGGTCACGGCGCTGGCGGCGGCGACGGCAACGGCTTCGGCCCCGGAAAAGACGGCATCGGCAACGGTCACGGTCCCCTCAGCCGCGGTCACGTCGCGAAGGGGCCGAACCCCATCCGCGAGCTCAAGGTCGACGTCGGCGGCCACCTCCCGCCCGAGGCCATCCAACGCGTCGTCCGCGCCAACTTCGGTCGCTTCCGCAACTGCTATGACGCGGGCCTCCGCACGAACCCGAGCCTCACCGGTCGCGTCGTCACCAAGTTCATCATCGGTCGCGATGGCTCGGTCGCGGTCTCGGCCGACGGCGGCTCGGACATCCCCGACCGCAGCGTGGTGAACTGCGTCGTCCGCAGCTACCAGGCGCTCTCGTTCCCCACCCCGGACAACGGCCAGGTCACCGTGACCTACCCCCTCATGTTCACGCCCTCGGAATAAGCTCCGCCGCGCGCAACCGAATCGGCAGCAAATCGAAGGCCTCGCGCCTTTGGAGCGAACGAAAAGGCCTCGCGCCTTTGGAGCGAACGAAAAGGCCTCGCGCCTTTTGGAGCGAACGAAAGGCCTCGCGCCTTGGAGCGAACGAAAGGTCTCGGGCAAACGCTCGGGACCTTTGGTCCTTTTGTCGTCTCGTGCGACGCGCTGCGACGTGCGGGAGACGTGCCGTGCGCCTTGCTTCGGGGTCACCGGGGCGACATGCTCCCGGTCTCTGGAGGACGCCGAGATGAGCGACGAAAAGCGGATCGAGAGCTTCGAAGAGTTTTGGCCCTACTACGTGAAGGAGCACGCGCAGAAGAGCACGCGCATCATGCACTTCGTGGGCACCACCGCGGCGGTGGGCATGTTCGCGACGGGCGTCCTCCTTCGCAAGAAGTGGATGATGATGGTCGCCCCGGTGTTCGGCTACGGCCCGGCTTGGGTGTCGCACTTCTTCATCGAGAAGAACCGCCCCGCCACGTTCAAGTACCCGCGTTGGTCGCTCATGGCGGACTTCGTCATGTGGAACAAGATGGTGCGTGGCGAGATGGACGCCGAGGTGGAGCGCGTGCTCGCCGCGGAGGCCGCAAAAAAGGAGGCGAAGGCGCCCGCGCAGGAATCGCGCACGAGCCAGGGTGCGCTGGTAAACTGAGCGTGTGAGGGAGAAGACCACGCGTTTCATCGGCGGGTGTGCGCCATTTGTCGTGCTCGCGTCCGTCGCGGCATGGGCGTGTGGCGGGGGCGGCGGGCTCGTCGAGGCCCCGTCGCTCCCCACCGGCGCGAAGTTCGCCGTGCTCCCGCTCGGAGAAGACGCGGGCGACGGCTCTGCGGGAACGCGAAGGCCGAGCACGAGCTCACTCAAAGAGGGCGACGTGTTCCGCGGCACGAGCTACTGCCGCGTGGGCCAAGTCACGGTCGTGCTTCGCATCACGGAGCTCGACGCGGACGACGTGCGTGGGAACGTGGAAATCGCCTCGCAACGTGGTGGCGCGCGCGGCACGTACCAAGTGTCCGGCACGTACACCGCGTCGAACCGTCACGTGAAGCTCGAGGGCGGCGATTGGATCGACGAGGCCGACGAGCTCGAAGCGGCAGACCTCGAAGGCACCCTCACCGCGACCGGCTTCCAAGCGCGCCTCGGCATGTCCGGGTGTGGCTCTGTTTCTCTCAAGCGCGACGGAGCCCCATGACCCCTCGATCTCTCGCTCGCCTCGCGAGCCTCGGTGTCGCGAGCCTCGTCGTTCCCCTCGCTATCGGAGCGTGCTCGAAGGCCTCTGCCGGCACCTTCCCGGACCTCGATCCGAAGAGCGCCAAGGAAGAGACCTGGGCGATGGATGAGCTCGGAAGTACTCAGGTTTTAGTCTTTGCGAGCGCCAAGGTCGCGCTCGGAAAATCGTGCCTGAAGGGGGCCGCGCTCGACTGCGAGGCGCTCAAGGTTCTGAAAGCGGGCAACGTGGTCGAGGTGAAGAAGGCGCAGCTCGATGGCCGCATGAGCGCCGGCTCGCGCGTGTGCCTCGCGCTCAAGGCCGACCTCGTGAACGGCAAGGGTCCCTCCGGGAGCGAGGACGGCTTTTGCAAAATGAAGGACGGCTCGCTCGTCTCCTGCGGCGCCCTCGAGAGCTACGCGATCAAGATCGTGCCCTGAGTCGCGCGGCGTGGAGTGCGGAGAGGGCTCGCCCCGAAAAACCGGGCGGAGTACCTTATTCGCCATGGCCTTCCACCAAGATCCGCCCACCCTCAAGGACCCCTTCGAGAACGACTCGTTCCTTCGCGGGTACTTGTCGCGTCACGTGGCGGGGGATGCGCATCGGGCGATCGCGGACGATCTCCGCGAGGTGGGCGCGATCGCTTCGGAGCTCTACGCGCTGAAACAAGCCGATCCGAAAGACGAGCCGCGCCTCGTCTCGTGGGACGCATGGGGCCATCGTATCGACCGCATCGAGCTCTCTGCGCTCTGGAAAAAAGCGAAGCGTGTCGCCGCCGAGCGCGGCGTGGTGGGCACCGCCTACGAGCGCAAAAACGGGGAATACTCACGCATTCACCAGTTCGCGCTCGCGTACCTGCTCGAGGGAACGTGGGACGTGTACTCGTGCCCGCTCGCGATGACCGACGGCGCCGCGAAGACGCTGATCGCCTCGAAAAATCAGGCGCTCGTGGAGCGCGCGGTGCCCAGGCTCACGAGCCGGAACGCCGACGACGCGTGGACCTCGGGGCAGTGGATGACCGAGCGCACCGGCGGGAGCGACGTCGCGATCTCGGAGACCGTGGCCCGCGAAGAGAACGGCGTGCACAAGCTCTACGGCACCAAATGGTTCACCTCTGCGACCACCTCGGAGATGGCGCTCACCCTCGGTCGCCCCGAAGGCGGCACCCCCGGCGGAAGTGGGCTCGCGCTCTTCTACGTGGAGACCCGCGACACGAAGGGGCTCCTCAACGGGATCCAGATCAACCGCTTGAAGGACAAGCTCGGCACCCGGAACGTGCCCACCGCGGAGCTCACCCTCGACGGCGCGATCGCGACCCCCGTGATGGGCCTCCGCGACGGGATCAAGAACATCACCCCGATGCTCGGGATCACACGAACGTGGAACGCGGTGTGCGCGGCAGGTGGCATGCGAAAGGGGCTCTTGCTCGCGCGTGACTACGCGTCCAAGCGCACCGCGTTCGGCTCCACGATCGATCAGAAGCCGCTCCACACCGACACCCTCGCGTGGATGGCGGCAGAGACGGACGCCGCGTTTTGCCTCGCGTTTCGTGCGGTGGAGCTCCTCGGCCGCGAAGAAGCGGGGGTGGCCAGCGAGACGGAGCGCGCGCTCTCGCGCATCCTCACGCCGATCGTGAAGCTCACCACCGGCAAACAAGCGGTCGCGGTCGCGAGCGAGACGCTCGAGGCCTTCGGCGGCGCGGGATACGTGGAAGATACAGGTTTGCCGCAGCTCCTCCGCGACGCGCAGGTGCTCCCGATCTGGGAGGGCACCACGAACGTGCTCTCACTCGACGTGCTCCGCGTGCTCGCGCGTGGTGGCTCGCTCGACCCGATCCGCACCGAGATCGCGCGCGCGACGGAGGCCGCACCCGCGTCGCTCGCGGAAGCCGCGAAGGCAGCCCGTGCTGCGTTCGATCACGCGGAATCTTGGGCGATTTCCACGCTTTCCAAGGGGCCCGCCGCGCTCGAAGCGGGGGCGCGCAGGTTCGCGCTCACCCTCGGTCGATCGTTGTCGCTCGCGCTCTTGGTCCACGAGGCCACCCTCGCCGAACGCGCCGGCGACGCGCGTGTCGCTGCCGTCGCGCGAAGATTCGCGCGCACCGCGATCGATCTCGTGGACGAGGGCGTCGCGGAGGACGAGTCGCGCCTCGTCGCGCTCGGCTGATTCGGGAAAATCCGTTTCGTCCTCGCGAAACGAACACGAAGACACGCCGCTCGTGCGTGGTCGCGTTCGCACGTGTCCTGACCGAAGAGTGACGGCGCGACACACGATCGCTTCGTACGGTTCAGGCGTGGAAGGCTCAATCCTCGGCGCATACACGTACCTCGAGTTCGCCGCGTGCACGGCGGGCATCCTGCCGGCGACCGTGATCTCGGCCGTGCGCCATCGCGACGATCCGGTCCCGCGCTATCCGGGGCGCTGGGTTCGCAGGCTCGCGGTGGCGAGCTCCACCCTCACGCCGCTATGGAAATTCTCGATCGAAGGTAAACCGCCGGCCGACATCGATCGGCGCGGGTACGTGGTGGTCGCGAACCACGAGTCGCAGGCCGATCCGTTCTTGCTCTCGCACCTCCCGTGGGACATGCGCTGGGTCGCGAAGTCCGAGCTGTTCCGTGTTCCGGTCTCGGGGTGGCTCCTCCGCGCCGGTGGCGACATCCCGATTCGCCGCGGCGACAAGGCGAGCGCGGCGGCCATGATGAGCACGTGCAAAGAGACGATCGAGGGCGGGCTCTCGGTCATGCTCTTCCCGGAAGGCACCCGATCGAAGGACGGCGCGCTGCTCCCGTTCAAGGCGGGCGCGTTCCAGCTCGCCCTCGAGACGGGCGCGAAGGTGCTCCCCGTCGCGCTCGCCGGCACGCGCCGCTGCCGACCCAAGGGCTCGTTCTGGTTCGGAAAAGCGGAGGCGATCGCGCGGGTGCTCGAGCCCCTCGATCCCAAGGATTTTGCCGGTCCCAACGCGCTCGCCGAGCTTCGCGACGCGACCCGCGCGCGGATCGTGACGAACGTGCACGAGCTCGAGCGCCGCCTCGGGTTCTCGCCGATGCCACCGCGCCCGCAGCACGAGGAGCATCCCGCGTCCTCGCCCGATGTGACGACCTCGGCGCAGTAAGCGAGCTCAGCCGACTTCGAGGCTCCCGTGAACGTGCTCGCAGTGCGTTCCGCCCCTGCGCTGGTCGAAGGCGGAGTGGCCCTCGCGCGACCGGTGAAGCCCGCGAGCTCCGCGCTATGTGCTGGAAATTATGAACTAAAGGGACACTCCGAGGGACGCAGATCGGGCCTCGATCGTGGGCGCCGCTCCCGCGACGTTGGCCCGCTGCGCGATCGAGCGCGATAGTGAGGCATGCCTCGGTTCAAGGCCAGCCTCGCCACCTTCGTCGCCCTGTCGTCGGTCCTTGTAGGATGCACGATTCTCGATCGGCTCTCGAAGGACTCCGATCCGGTGGTGGAGGACGCGTCGATCGATGGCTCCCCGGAAGATGGGGGAAGCGACGCTTCGGCCTCTGACACCAGCGTGGCAACCGATGCCGCGACACAGGATGCGGCGACGTCGGCAGACGGGGGCGCAAGCGGGTCCGATGCAAGTGGGGCCGACGCGAGCGGGTCCGGGGCCGACGCTGGCGCGCAGGATGCGCAGACCGACGCCGACGCGGGCTGAGCTACTCTGTGCTTGCGTGCGAGCTGCCGAGAACGGGTTTTCGCGGTTCGTATGGGGAGCCGGCCGCGTTCGCGAGGGTGGCCGCTTCAGCGCCCCAGTACGCGCGTGTGGGCTCGCACGCCCTGTGACGCTGGGTCCTCACTTCTCAAGCGACGTTGGCCGATGGTAACCTGTTCGCCGATCCGGGCTTCGATTCGCTTTTTGCCCGCCGAGGAGAACATGAGCAAATTCGTTTTGGGTACTCTCGCCCTGGTGGCGATCGCCGGTTGCGGAGGGAGTTTTCCTCCTCCGTCCGACAAGCTCTCGGCTTCGGAGGCCGCTTCGCGCAGCGCGCGTGAGCTCGGCGCCGAGAAGGAGCCGAAGGCCGCGCTTTATCTGAAGTACGCGAACGAGCAAATCGAGCAGGCGAAGGCCCTCATCGCCTCCGGCGACAACCGCCGCGCCGACGAAATCCTCCAGCGCGCGAGCGCCGACGCCGAGCTCGCCGTCCAGCTCGCGAAAGAAACCAGCACGCGCGCAGAGGCCAACGAGGCAATCGAGAAGCTCAAGGCTCTGAAAGGCGGAAAGTGATGCGCTCCATGATGAAAACCACCGCCCTCGTCTCGCTCGCCACCCTCGTGCTCGGTCTCGTGGGCTGCGCCGAAGCGGTCCCCCCGAAGGAGCTCAACGACGCGCGCGCCGCGTACAAGACCTCCGCCGAAGGCCCCGCCGGGAAAGAGAGCCTCGTCGAGCTCCACACCGCGAAGCAGTCGCTCGACGCCGCGGAGGCCGCCTTCAAGGAGAAGGGCGACGACCAAGAGACGCGCGACAAGGGCTACATCGCGATCCGCAAGGCCGAGCTCGCGGCCGCCTCGGCGCGCACCACCGTCGCTGCGCGCGAGAAGAAGGAAGCGGAGCTCGAGGGGCAGAAGTACCAAAACGACACCCTCAAGACCACGCAGGCCGAGCTCGCGAACACGAAGAACGCGCTCAACAAGTCGCAAGAAGACCTGAAGCGAGAAGCCGCTGCCCGCGCCGAAGCCGAGAAGCGCGCCGCGCAGGCGATGGCCGATCTCCAAAAGATCGCGGCGGTGAAGAAGGAAGACCGCGGCATGGTCATCACCCTCTCGGGCGGTGTCCTCTTCCAGACCGACAAGAGCGAGCTCCTCCCCGGCGCGATGGCGCAGCTCAACCAGGTCGGCGAGGCCCTCGTGCGCAACAGCCCCGACTCGCGCATCACGGTCGAAGGCCACACCGACAACCAGGGCGCGGCCGCGCACAACCAGGAGCTCTCCCAGAAGCGCGCCGAGTCCGTCGCGACGTACCTCCGCTCGCGCGGCATCGCTCCCGACCGCGTGACGGCCGTGGGCAAGGGCCCGGACAAGCCCACCGCCGACAACAAGACGATCGAAGGCCGCGCGCAGAACCGCCGCGTCGAGATCATCGTCGAGCCGCCGAAGTAACTCTTCGCGTTTTCCACCCCGCGCCCGGGGCCGCTTTTTTGGAGCGGTTACCGGGCGTTGCGTTTTTGGCGTATCGCCCTTGACTTGGGGAAGCGGATCGGCGATTTACGCGAGTGGAGAGCTGTCCGAGTGGCCGAAGGAGCCTGATTCGAAATCAGGTGGAGGTGCAAGCTTCCCAAGGGTTCGAATCCCTTGCTCTCCGCCAGGAACACCGCCGCCACTGCCTAGCGCAGGGCGGCGGTTCGCATTCGAGCCTTTGAGCGAGCGCCCCTCCGAGGCGAGCGCGAACGAGGCGACGCGGACCCCATCGCCGTGCTCCCGGAGCGACCTTCGGTCCCGCGCGAACATTTGGATGTAAGGCGCATGCGTCCGCGCCCGCGTGGTCAGACCGCGCCGGAAGAAGGCGCCTCGCTCCGCTTTTTCGTGCCGGAGACCATGCCATCGAGCGCCTCTTTGCCTATCGCGGGGGCCCAGGGCAAAAGCTCGTACTGTGCCGTCCCCGCGTGGGTGAACGGGTCGCCGTCGCGGACGGCGTCGAGGGTCTTCGCGACGTCGGCCCCCTCGGGGATACGGAGGAGCAACGCGCCGCCGCTGCGTGGCTCGAACGGCCCCGACGCGATAAGAATGCCGCGCGCCTGGAGCTCGCGGAGATAGGCGCGGTGCGCGTCGACGAGCGGGAGCACCTCCTCGAGCGGCTTTCGATAACGAAGAATGGCGATCGCGTACATGGCACTTTCCGGTCGGGGGATTCACGAGAGATTGAAGAATGCCTTGACCCGCCCGAGGAGCGCGCTCGTTCGCTCCTCGAGCGCGCCGTCGGTGCTCCGTGAGGCGCGGGCGGCGAGGTGCGAATCGAGCTGATCTTGGCGCTCCGCGAGGATACGCGTCATTCGCGCCAAGAGCTCCGGCGCGGTGGTGATGATCGAGGAGAAATCGTCCTTCCCCACCACGACCACCTCCGTCTCGGTGAGGGCCTGCACCGAGGCTGCGCGCGGCTCTCCCGTCATGAGGGACATCTCGCCGAACAGGCTGCCCTTGCGGAGGCGCGCGACCTCCGCCGTGCTGTTGCCCTCGCGACCCACGATGACGCTCACCTCGCCGCGAACGATGAGGTACATCGCGTCCCCGGCCGCTCCCTGGCGAATCACGGTTTCGCGCGGCGCGTAGACCTTCGTCGGTGATCGTGCAGCCAGGTTCGCGAGCGCGTCGGCGGGGAGCACGGCCAAAAAGTCCACCTCACGGAGGCGCGACTCCACCTGCGCGCGCCGATGGGCGAGCGCATTGCCCTCCTGCTCGTGCGAAACCTCGTAGAGATGCACGTCGCGGCGTGGGTACGGAATCGAGATGTCGGCGCGACGTAGGGCATACCAGATGCGCTCGCGAACGGCCGAGTCGGTGGCGTCGCGGAGCGCGAACGCGTCGGTGAAATAGCGTATCGAGTAGTCTACGCCGCTCGCCCCGAAGTGCTGCGTGAGCACGGCCGCGGCCGGCTCTGCGAGCACCCCGGGGATCTCGCTCAACGCGGATAGAATTGTCGCCCGCACCCGCTCCGGCGCTACTTCGTATCCGCATGAGACCTCGACCGTGCGCCTCGAGACGGCGCTCGGTTTCGTGTAGTTTCGTATCGGCGCCTTCGCGAGCGAAGCGTTCGGCACGATGACTTCCATCTCGTCGTTCGTGAGCAACGTCGTGGCGCGCCAGTTGATCTCGATCACCCGCCCAATGAGGCGTGGATCGGGCTCGAACTGGATGTAGTCGCCCACCTCGAACGGCCGCTGCATTTGGATCGAAATGCCGGCGAACAAGTTGCCGAGCGTGTCTTGGAGCGAGAGACCTATCACGGCTGTGAGGAGCGCGGACGTCGCGAGGATGCCGCCCGGTTCTACGCCGGCTACCCGCATCGCGAGGAGGGCTGCCGCGAGGTAAACGGCGGTCTGGAGGAGGTCGCGGAAGATACGGGGCATCGTGCGCTGCAGACGCGCCGCGAAGATGCCGTCCACCACGAGCACGAAGGCGCCGCGACCGAGTGCTAGAAGAAGCACGAAGACACCGAGCACCTCGGCCGGCTTCGTCACGACCGCGCCGGTCGGGAGCACCTGCGCGAGGAGCTCGAGCACCACGTGGATGGCTACGAGCGCTGCCGGCGCGACGATCTTTTTCCGCTCGCTCCGAGGCAGCACGACGAGCATCGCGACGAGCAGGCCCACCGCCGCGACGATGCCGAGTCCGAAGAAGGAGTTGATGCCGAACCAGCGCTCGATGCCGCTCACGCTCGAGAAGTACCAGAGCCGGGCGCTGCGCGACGCGGCAGTCGTGAGCCCTGGCGGGATAGGCCGTCTGCGGGGCGTGGGAACGGGTGTAGGGTGATCTGCGTGAAGGCGCACGATCCCACAAAAGCGTCCCCGCGCCCGCGCGCTCACCGCGACTCGTACCCCACCGATCCGTGCGTGGTCGTGCGCGGCAAGGGCCTTCGCGAACTGCTCCTCGAGTGCGAAGCGAAGCGCGCGCAAGTGGTGCTGATCGTCGACTCGGGCGACACGAGCGGGGAAATCGTTCTCGCCGACGGGGCGCCGTATCACGCAGCATACGCTGGAAAAATAGGGCTATCCGCGTTCGTGGCGCTCCTCGAAGTGGATGCCACACTCCTTCGCTTGGCGGTCCCGCGCACGCTCTCGCGATACCCACGTTCGCTGTCGCTCTCGCTCGCCGACCTCGGCGTGTGCCGAACCGACGAGACGCGCCGCTTCGGCAGCGTGTTTCCGCCCGCCGAGATGCCTGCGGAGGAGAGCTCGTCTCTCAGCCTGGAGGGGATCGAGCCGCGCGACGGCGCCGTTCGCATCTCGAAGCGACTCATGGACGCGGCTTGGTCGGCGTGGACGCGCCTCGGCCCGCGCGCGTTTCGCGACGCGACGGTGCACTCGGCGTACGTTTTCGGCGCCCGCGACGAGACGCTCCATCTCGGCGGCGAGCGGCTCGGGCGCGCGCTCCTTCGTAAGGTCATCTCCGCGGCGTCGGAGGGTCGCCCCGGCGCTCTCGCGTGCGCCAGCGTCGACGGTATGGCCGCGGCTGGCGGGCTCTCGCAGAAGAACGAGTACGGCTGCGTCGTCGCCACTCGCGAGGCCGACGCGCACGTCGCGCGCGAGCTCGCAGGGGGGCTCATGAACGAGCTCCAGAGCTCCCTCGAATGCGGACACGATTGACGCAGTGGGTTGTCGGACCGACACGCGCCCGCGACCTTGGCGCGCGCGCCGCGCACCGATCGTGACGGTTCGGCCGCCAGCCTCGTAACGGCGCCGTTCCGATGTTGACGGCTTGCTCCCGACCCCGAAATGGACGCGTCTCCGGCGTGGTCCGTCGCTTGCTTTGTGGCGCCGTCTGCTACACCTCGTGCCGAGAGCTTCTTCTATGAGCGTATCCCGACATCGTTTCTTCGTAGGCGCGTGTGGTCTCTTCGTGCTCGCGGCCGCGGTGGGCTCCGCGCCGAGCTCGCATGCCCAATCGACACCTTCGTCGTCCCACGGTTCGGCCGGTCCCCGGGCGCGCGCGACGATGCGAATGCCTACCCGTGAGGAGTGGTACCGGCTCGTCGAGCACGAGCGAAAAGAGGCACTCCGCGAGCAGACGATCGCGCGCATCGTCGCTTCCCGCCCGCGGCTCCCGGAGGGCCCGAAGCCGCCCCCCGAGCGCGCCGGCCTCGACGTCGTTCACCGCACGATGGACATCGAAGTCGACCCTCGCAACGGCGCCGTCACGGCCACGCTCGATCTCCGCATCTCGAGCGTGGGGCGCGCGATCTCGAGCCTCGGGCTCTCGATGGGGAAGGGGCTCGTCGTCTCTTCGGTAGACGTGGCCGGCGCCCCCGCCACCGTGGCGCAGCGCACCTCGGAGGGCTTCGTGTACTACGAAGCGATCTTCCCCGCGCCGGTCGTCGTGGGGCGCGAGTCCCTCGTCCGCGTGAAGGTCGCGGGGACGCTCGATTGCGCCGCCGCCGACGGTCCGTGTACTTTGCAACCCGACTTCGCGCGCTTCACGACCGGGTCCATCTTCCCGTACGTGTTCGACCTCGAGAACGCCGCGCGCGCGTTCGACGGCGCGACGACGGACCTCACGCTCCGTGTTCCAGAAGGGATGGACACCGTCGTCTCGGCGGAGGTGGCGGGGAAACGCACCGAGAACGGCAAATCCGTCACCGAGTGGAAGGTGCCCAAAGACGTCAATCATTCGTATGGCTTTTATGCCTTCGTAGGGAACCTGAAGCGACAAGCGATCGATGGCCGCCCCGTGCCGACGGAGCTCGTCGCGCCGAAGGACGGCTCCACCGCGGACGCGAAGATCGCCGCGTGGTCGAAGGGGGCGCTCTCGTTCGTCGAGGGCATGATGGGCACCAATCTTCCGTTCGCGAACCAAGCCCTCGTGCGATTGCCCATCTCGATGGACGACGTGGGTACGGTGAGCTACGGCATGACGCTCTTGAACGAGACCTACGCGCGCGCGGGGGAGGACGTTTATCACGAGACTTGGGTCCACGAGAACGCGCACCTCGCGTGGGCGATCGTGGTGCCGGAGCCAGAGGGGTACCGCACCCGTATGCTCACCGAGGGTCTCGCCACTCTCACCGAGGTCGACTTCACGAAGAGCCTCTTCCCGGAGGAGGAGCTCGATAAATACCTGGCCCGTCGATACCAATCGATCCGTCTCGACTGGCTCGGCAAGGGCGGGCTCGAGAAGCTCCCCCCCGTCGTCGCGACGGAGAGCGTGGCGCAGAAGCTCACCTCGAGCGGAACAGCGGGTTATGCCGGCTGGGCCTACGAAAAATCGGCTGCCACCCTCGACCACCTCCGCGCCACGATAGGCGACGAGGCCTTCGCGTCCGCGATGAAGGAATACGTACGCCTCTATGCGTGGAAGGGCGCCTCGGTGGACGAGTTCCGCGCCGTCATGGAGAAGGCGAGTGGCATCGACCTGAAGCCGGTGTTCGATCGTTGGTTCACGAAGACGAGCCGGCCCACCCTCACGGTCGGATACCGCAAGACGGCGGCCGGCGGCTACGAAGCGACCATCGACAAGGACGACGAGGACGACCTCCCGCTCGCCTTCACCGTGGTCGACATGAACGGCGAAAGGAAGCCGCTCAAGGCGGTCGCGAAGGGCACGAGCACCGCGATCCCCCTCGAGACGACGGTCGGCATCTATGCGGTCGTGCCCAATCCGCGACTCGGCATTTTGGCCAAGCTCGCGTCGCCAGTGGCGGGCGACGTCGACTTCGACGGCGAGGCGGACGGCAAAGACCTTTTGGCGTGCGCGCGCGCCGTCGGGACGAAATTCACCACCACCGCGGCGGCGAACCCGGGGCTCTGGAACATCGAGTCTCGTTTCGCGGTCGAGTGCGACGTCGACGAGGACGGTGACGTGGACGAAAGTGACTGGACGGCGATCACGACCGCCTTCGGAGGTAAGCCATGAGCGCTCGAATCATCGCGACGTCGACCCTCGCGCTATCTCTGTTGCTCGCCGTAGCGGGTTGCAGCACGGACGAGCCAACGGGCCCCGGGCCCCTCAAGGCGACCGCGGACGGTCCGAAGACGGGCGCCTGGGTCGGGCTCGAGCCTCGCATCGAGAACGACAAGCTCGTGGTCGACGTGGTCGCGCACGACGTACCCGAGTTGTCCGGTGTCGCGGTGCGCCTCGAGCACCCGGAGTGGGCCAAATTCGAGGCACGAGACGTTGGTGCAGGCTGGGACGGCGAGGCGCTCCACCTCGTGAAGGTCGTCGGCACGCGGGAGGTCTCCGTCGTCGACACGGCGAAGGGCGACAAGGCGGGTCGACCGGGCGGCGCGAAGGTGCTCGTGTCGACGTTGCGGTTCAAGATCGAAGGCGCGCCGACCACGGGCGACCTCGGTGCGCTCCGGATCGTGCCGATACGCTCCGAGCTCCGCGACGGAACCGGCAAGGTGATCGCCGCCTCGTTCGCGGGCGCCCGGTTCAGCCGCTGAGTCTTCACGCACGCGATCGCTCGTGCCGGTGCGTTCCGCGCCTCGGTCGCGCGCCCGCGCGCTCGTGCCGCGCGTGGTTGCGATCTCCGCGCGCTGCACTAGCGTGGCTCCTGATGAACAGGGAACTATGGCACGGGCGCACGAAATGAAGACACTCGTCCTCGGGGCTACGTCCGCCATCGCTGCCGAAGTCTCGCGCCTCTTGGCGCGCCGCGGAGAGCGCCTCCACCTCGTCGGACGGAGCCGCGAGAAGCTCGAGAAGGTCGCCGCTGCCTGCAGCGGAAGTGCCGTGTCGACCGCGATCGCCGATTTTGGCGGAACGTTCGACGCCGAGGCTCTCGTCGCGGAGGCCGTGCGCGAGCTCGGGGGATTGGACTCGGTGCTGGTCGCCCACGGTGAGCTCGGCGACCAACTGGAGAGCGAGCGCTCGTATGCCCACGCCGAGCAGATTTTTCGCGTGAACTTGCTTAGCGTGGTCGCGCTTCTCGTCCCGATCGCGAACCTGATGGAGAGGCAACGAAGCGGCACGATCGGTGTCATTACTTCGGTCGCGGGGGAGCGTGGGCGCCCGCGGAATTACACCTATGGCGCTGCCAAAGGGGCACTCAACGTGTACCTGGAAGGTCTACGCTCGCGGCTTTACTCGTCCGGTGTCGCCGTGACTACGCTGAAGCTCGGGCCCGTCGATACTCCGATGACCGTAGGGCACGAAAAAAACGCGCTCTTCGGCAAGGTACCCGCCGTCGCGAGGGACATCGTGCAGGCCATGGACGCGAAGGTTCCGGCGGCCTACGTCCCGCGGATTTGGGGCCTCATCATGCCCGTCGTGAGGAACACGCCCGAGCCGCTCTTCCAGCGATTGCCCTTCTTGTCGGGGCGCTGAGGGGCGCCTATCCGCGCGACTCGTGATGGGGAGTCGCGCGGGGCGCGAATGGCGCGCTCAGAAGCCGATTTTGCGCATGATGAAGCGCGGCAGGAAGCGGATCACGAGCATGACGAGCGCCCACATGCCGGGCGTATAAATAAGCGCCTTCTTCCGATCCATCGCCGAGATCACGTCGCGCGCGACCTGGTCTGGCTCACCGGCGAAGGGCGGGGGTTTCAGGCCTGCTGTCATTCCCGTCTTCACGAACCCGGGCTTCACGCAGAGCACGTTGAGGCCCTTTTCGTGAAACTTGTGATCGAGCGCTTCGAGGTAAATGGAGAGCCCCGCCTTGCTCGATCCGTAGATGATTTGCGGCTTGCGCCCGCGGTCGCCGGCGACCGAAGAGAACACGGTGAGGTGCCCGCCTCCGCGCTCGAGGAGCCGCTTTCGCGCGTGCTCGCAGAACACCACGGTGTTCGCGTAGTTCACCGTCACGAGGCGCTGCGCGAGCACGATGTCGGCCTCGAGCGCGTCTTGGGTCGCAAAAAGCGCCGCCGTCACGATCACAGCGTCGAAATCACCGAGCGCGGCGTCCGCGACGTCGAGCGCCTTCGCGAACGTGTCCGGCTTCTCCAGATCGCAGACGGCGTATCCCGAGTCGGTGCCCTTCGGGTGCCGCGATTTCAGGTCGGCCGCGCTCTTCGCGAGGTCGTCGTCGCCGATGCCCATCAAGAACACGGAGTCACCGCGGGCGGCGAGCTGCTGGGCGATGGCGCGCCCCATACCGGTCGTGCCACCGAGAACCACTGCTTTCATGTCTCTGTCCCTTCGTTCCGTCGCCACGCGCACACGAGTCGCTCGAGGCTCACGAGCACACCGCCGCCGCCCCTTCGAGCGTCGGCGCGAGGTGTGTCGTTCGCCCGACCGCTCATGCGCGATCTCCGAAGAGACGCACCGACTGCGCGCTCCTCAATTTTCGCTTCGGATCCCACTTCTCGCGGAGAGCGAGGAACCTCGGCAGCCGGGGCTCCATCGCGGCGAAGTGCTCACTCCGCGTAAAGCGGTCCTTCGTGAGGTAGATGCGGCCGCCCGTCGCGATCACGAACTCGTTCAAACGATCGACGATGTTCTGGAGATCGGGCGATACGGCCATGTCGATCGCGATCGACGTGCCTTCGAGCGGGAACGAGAGCACCCCGCTCCCTTCGGGGCCGCAGTCTTTGATGACGCACAAGGGAGACGCACCGCCGAGCTTGGTGAGGAGGAACATGAATTCGCGGACCGCCGGCGCGCCCGCCGCGCGCGGGATGACACACTGGTACTGCGTGAACCCACGCGAGCCGTAGGCGCGGTTCCACTCCAAGATCGCGTCGAGAGGGTAAAAGAAGGGCTCCGGGCCCACGATCGTCTCGAGATGGCGCGGAAGGTGGCGCCAGTAGTAAAGCGAGTTGAACAAGGTCGCGGTGACCGGGTTGAGGGCCCAGTTCGGCAGATCGATAGGAAACGTGATCTGCGGTCCGTCCTTGGGGGGAGCGCTCGCGGCCTCCTCGGGTGTCGCCCACCGGCCCGCCATCAAGATCCCTCGCCCCATCGAGCTACCCGTCGCGAGGCAGTCGATCCAACCCATGGTCATCGGCCAGCGGGGGGCAGCTTCGTTCAGCCCGGTGAGGAAGGTGTCGATATCCGGCATTCGCGCGCTATCGAGCCATATCCAGGGACTGGCAATTTTGTGGAGCGTGACCTCTACCTCGAGGATATGCCCGAGGAGCCCCATCCCGCCGACGCTTCCCCAGAAGAGATCGGGGTTCTCCGTCTTCGTGCACTCGACGACCGAGTCGTCGGCGAGGCGGATCTTCAGCGCCGATACGTGCTCGCCGAAACACCCCTCGACGTGGTGGTTCTTGCCGTGCACGTCGGAGGCGACCATCCCACCGAGCGTGACGTACTTCGTGCCCGGCGTGACGGGGGAGAAGTACCCCCGTGGCATGAACAAGCGGTTGATCTCGACGAGCGAGAGCCCCGCCTCCGCGCGCAGACGCCCGCTCGTCGCGTCGAACGAGAGGATGCGGTTCGCGAGGCGAGTGCCGACGATCTTGTCGCTCTTACGGGCGGGGAGGGACGAGTCGCCATAAGAGCGACCGAGACCACGCGAGAGCACCGCGCCGTGAGTCGCCTTTTCGAGGTTCTCGGAGACGAGCTCGGTACCCTCGACGGGAATGCGGCCCCAGCCGGTCAACATCGGTACGGTGGCTTGTTTCGACATGGTCTCGTGGCGCCGGCCGCGCGCCGCCTCCCTAAGAAGTGGCCTTCGCGAGCCCGGCGCGGGCGATCAGGGCGTCGGCCTCGGCAGGGTGCTTTTTTGCCTCGAGGAGCGACTGGAGCACGAGCGGAGCGACGATGGTCGCGTCGGACTCGATGACGAACATCGGGGTGTCCTCGGTGAGCTTGTCCCAGGTGATCTTCTCGTTCGGGGTCGCGCCGGAGTACGAGCCGTACGAGGTGGTCGAGTCCGAGATTTGGCAGAAGTAGGCCCAGGGCTTCGCCTCTTCTTGCATGTCGTACTTGAGCGACGGGACGACGCAGATGGGGAAGTCGCCCGCGATGCCGCCGCCGATCTGGAAGAAGCCGACCCCTCTTCCGGAGGAGAGCTCTTTGTATTGGTCGTAAAGGGCGCCCATGTACTCGATACCGGACTTCGCGATCGAGGCCGAGACCTCGCCCGTCTTCGCGTACGAAGCGAAGATGTTTCCGAAGGTGGAGTCTTCGTAGCCGGGCACGACGATCGGCAGGTTCTTCTGCGCCGCGGCGAGGAGCCAGCAGTCGTCGGCGTTGCCCTTGTGGAGCTCCGTCCCGATCGTGGTGACGAGCTCGTAGAAGTACTCGTGCCAATACCGACGGGTGTTGGTCTCCGACGCGCGCTTCCACATGGGGACGACTACCTGCTCTACCGCGCGGAAGGCCTCGTCTTCCGGGATGCTCGTGTCGGTCACGCGCCGCATCCGATCTTCGAGGATCTTCGTGTCGTCCGCTTTGGTGAAGTAGCGGTAGTCGGGGAAGTCTTTGTAGTGGTCGTGAGCGACGAGGCGAAAGAGAGACTCCTCGAGGTTCGCGCCGGTGACCGAGAGGCCGTGGATGAGGCCCTCGCGAATCGCGGGCGCGAGCGAGATGCCGAGCTGCGCGGACGACATGGCCCCCGCCACCGCCCAGAACATCTTCCCGCCCGCTTGGATGTGCCGGTGGTACGCGACGATGGCGTCACGCGTGGCCCTTGCGTTGAAGTTCTTGAAGTTCGTCAGCACGAATTCGAGGGTGGGGAGGCTGGCCATGGTCGCCCCTCCATACCACGGTCACGCGACCCGGGACGAACCGGCTCACCATTCGTTCTACCCGAGAAATTCCCTACCGTCGGCGAACGTATCTACCCACGCGTTCAGTTGTCCGAGGGACGAGGTCGGTTGACCTCCCGGTCGTCTGCTAGACTGGAAACGCATGCGCGGTGCCCTTCCTTCCGGGCTCTTCCCCTCGTACGAGGCGAAGGCCCATCGTCCCCCGCCGCTGGAGATAGAGCCTCCGTCATGAACCTTCGCACGTCATTCTTGGTCGCCTTCGCCGTCAGTTCCGGGCTCGTCGTTTCGTCGGCCTGCGGTTCGTCCGAGGTCGCGGGTGCGCCCGATGCAGCCACCGGCCCCGACTCGGGCGCCGATAGCTTCGTCCCCGGCGCCGACAGCGCGACGGACCCGGACGGGGAGCCCGCTCGTGACGCCGCGACTCGCGCCGACACGAGCGTCGAAGAAGACGCGACGCCTCCGCCGCCGCCCGATCCGCTCGTCGGTCACACGCTTCAAGTGGGCGCTCGCACCCGATCGTACGGCGTTCGTGTCCCGAAGACGTACGACCCGCTCGTGGCCTATCCGGTCGTCATGGTGTTCCACGGGGACGGCGGCACCCAAGACAACATGTACGGGTATTTCAAGTACCAAGTCGGCAGCGCCGACGAAGCGATCCTCGTTTATCCGAGCGGAGAGGGCCAAACGTGGGATCTTTACACTCCGGCCGCCACCAACAAGGACATCGCGTTCCTCGAGGCGCTCTTGCCGGACGTAGCGGCGCGTTATTCGATCGATTCGGCGCGCGTGTTCGGCTTCGGGTGGTCGAACGGCGCCTACTTCGTGAACCAAGTGGCCTGTCGCAGGAGCGGCTATTTCCTCGGGGTCGCCTCCCACGCTGGCGGCGCTCCGTACGAGCCCAACGATCTGAATCGCAAGTGGCCGAACGGCTTTCAGCAGTGCCCGGGGCAGACGGCGGTATCGTTCATCGGATTCCACGGCCTCGACGACGGCGTCGTGGGGTATCCCGGCGGCGAGTTCAGCGCGACCTACTGGGCATATGTCAACGGCTGTGGCGGCACACGACAGGGCACCACCCCGGCCCCGTGCGAGAGCCACCCGAATTGCACGTCGGGCAAGCCCGTCACGTGGTGCCCTATCCCCGCGATCGGGCACGGCATCTGGGCCGACGCGGCGAAGACGAGCTGGGACTTCTTCAAGGGGCTGTGAGTCGCGAGCGCGCGAGGCTCGCGCCTCCAGAGCGACGCGACGCTCACGGGCCCGCGTCGCTCGGTGTCGCCTTCGCCTTCACGGCGCGTGGGAAAAAAAGCGCGTACGAGCTCGGTCCAACGGTAACCAAGACAGCCGACGTGCCGATGCGCTCGGGATGCACCTTCCCGTACCAAGGCAGGCTCTGCCACGCCGCCGTGTCGCGTACCGCCTCCGGCACCACGAGATCGACTTCCATGTACTTTGCGCCGATCTTGGCGGAGATGTCGGCGCCGAAGCTCCAGCCTTCGTGGCCTTTCTTCGGTGATACGTCGTTGTGGAGGGCGCCGCCGTAAGCGAGCAGCATCGCGTCTTTGCCTTCGGTTTTGTCGAGGAAGGCGCGAATGTCGTTCGCGGTGAGGCGCGCGATCATGGAGAGCATCGCGTCCACGTCCCCGGCGCCAGCGTCGAGAATTTTGGCGTACTCGTCGCACGGGGGCACGAGCACGTGCGGCCGAATCCCGAGGCCCTTCGATACGTTTCCCAAGGTGACGAACTCGTTCTGGTTCGTCTCTGCTTGCGGCGCGGATACCGCCTTTTGCTGCTGCGCGACCTTCGCTTCGGTCTTCTTTCCGCAGCTCCCGTTCGCGACCCAGAGCTCGATCAAAAGATCGGTCGCTTTGCCTTTGAAGATCGGGAGCAGCCCATCCATGAACCGCTTGGTGGTCGAGGGGCCTGCCGGCCCGTCTTTTTGGGCGTGGGCCTCGCCGAACGCGACCACCTTCGGCCCCTTCGCGACCAGCTTCGCGATGGCCTCTTCTGCAGTCGCGAACGACTCGCACGGGATCCCTTCGCACGGCTCGTTCGTGTTGGCGCTCGCGCTCGGAGCGACGGCTGCCGCCGACCCCGATGGCGCGCTCGACGACACGGGCTCAGGGATCGGCGCGGGAGGCGTCTTGCAGGCCACGACGCACGTACCAAGGACGAAGAGCGAGGCCACCCTGCGAGAGAACATGGCCGCATCGTAGGGGATTTTTCGACGCGCGGCCCAACACCTCGGACGCGGCCGCGATGCGCGCGGAGGCCGAAGCTCAGCCGTCATGCGTCGCCTTGATGACGTCACTGCCGCGGGTGAAGTCGAGCGTCTTCCAGCCGCGCCAGGAGAGCGGGCCGGTGGGGTGGTCGAATACCAACGGCTCGCCGCCATGGGAGACCCTGATCACACATGGCAGCTCGGATCGAAACAGCTTGAGCTCGTACCCTATGTTGACCGCTGCGCCGCGATCGATCACGAACCAGTGGTACTTATGTTCGTCTGCGTGCTTGTTCACCGCGAGGAGAACCTCGAACGTTCGCGGTGCCTCCCGCTCCACGTCGGCGCCGGTGGCTTTCGTGACCGAGGTAGTCGTGCCGACCGTCACAGCGGGCTTGTTCGAGAACAGGCGAGAAGCGCCGAGCGTCAAGAGTGACCACGTCGCTTGATTCGTATCGACCGAGACGGACGGGCTCGTCGTGACTTTGTCGGCGGGTAGAGTCTCGCCAACGGCCGCCGCGATTAGCTCCGGCCGCGCAGCGACGAGCGGCGAACCATCCGCGCCCGTCACCGTCGGCGAAATCGTGGTCGCGAGGTCCGTCTGGTGCAGCTCCAAGGCCACACCGAAGAAGCGCTTCTTGGCCAAGATCGCGTCGAACGCCGGGGTCGGCTTCTCGATGTTCGCGCGCGTCACTTCGACCACGTGGTACCGGACGTCTACCGCGCCGACGAGCGCCTCCCCCGCCGCCGCGAGCTCCTTCTCGTTCGACGGCGCGCACACGAGCTCTTGATAGCGCTTTTCCCGCGCCAACGTGGCTACGCTCGGGCCGCACGCCGTCGACATGACGAACGCGAACGAAGCGACGAAACACGACGACAAGAGACGAACGCGCATAGGCATCAGCTTACGCGGTCGGCGCGATCCTTCTGTCCAATCGCCGTCTACTTCGCGTTCATCGCTTCGCGCACGAAGTCCGCGTTCTCCGGGTGCTGGAACGGCGCGAAGAAGTTCGCCCGCTGCGTGCTCTCCGCGCACCAGGCCTCGCCCCAACTAAGGACGCCCATGATTTCCTTCTCGCCCGGGGCGGTGAGGGGGCCGCCGCCGAACCCGAAGCAGACAGTGCCTTGCCGCGCGACCGTCTGGATGAAACCGTGGTTATCGAATCCCGCTTTGGCGCACACGGACGCGCGGCTCTGCTCGTCGGTGACCTCGGAGGTGCGTGTCTGCGGGCCATAACCGACCGCCTCGTAGTCGCAGCGCTCTTTGTGGACGACGAGCTTCGCGGGGGTGAGCTCCGTCACGTCGCGCTCGAGCACGAGGTACGCGAGATCGGTCGGGTGCTGGTGCGCGGGATCGTAGCTCGGATGCACGATCACCTTCGCTGCACGCACGCGCTTCGCGTCGCGCACTTTGCCGATGCCGAACGCGACACGGTATTTGCCCGCGTCTTGCCCGTACATGAACGAGACCTCCTCCGGCGAAAGGATGCAGTGTGCAGCCGTGATCACGACGCGCGGCGCGACGAGGGTGCCCGTGCAATGCGGTCCCGTTTGCCTCCCGGGGACATCGTCGATCACGTAGCCAATCGCGGACGCGGACGATGACGACGACACGTTCGACTCGAGCGTCTCGTCGGTCTCCGTGGGAGCCTCCGAGAAACATCCCGCGGTCGTGGCGAGAGACACGCACGAGAGAAGGACGAGCCAGGTGAAGCGCATGTTAGGAAGCGTACGAGGCTTCCCGCGAGCGCCCAGCCAAATCCCCGCGAAACCCGTCGTTTCGTCGGCGATCGTGCGGAGGGATGCCACCCGAGCCCACCCGCGTCGCGCGCGGAATGGGCTTACAAAACGAACGAGGCTCGCCGCGTCGCGGCGAGCCTCGGTGGATGTGGGTGCGTCGCTTTATCTCAGCCCGCGTTGGGCTTCGGCGTCTTCGCGGTGCTCTGCGGGAGGGTGGGCTTCTCTGCCTTCGGAGCCTCGCCGGTGAGCGACTTGAGGAACGTCACGATCGACGCGACGTCGGCGTCGGAGAGGTCTTTGCCGAGCTGGTAGGTGCCCATGAGCTTCACCATCTCGGGCAGCGTCGCGATCGAGCCGTCGTGGAGGTAGGGCGCGGTCTTCTCGACGTTGCGGAGGCTCGGCACCTTGAACAGGTGACGGTCGGCCTCTTGTTTCGTGAAGTCGTAGCGGCCGTTGTCCTTCAGGCCGGGGTACTCCTTCACGAACCCGAGCTTCTTGAACTCGGTGCCGCCGAAGCTCGACGTGGAGTGGCAGGTGTTGCAGCCGACGCTGAGGAACTTCTGGAAGCCGGCCTTCTCCTCTTCGGAGAGCGCCTTCGCGTCGCCTTTGGCGAACGCGTCGAAGCGCGAGGGGGAGGCGAGGGTGCGCTCGAACGCGCCGATGGCGCGGGCGGTGTTCGCGGTCGTGAGCGGGTCCTTGTCGGCGGGGAACGCCTTCTTGAACGCCTCCTGGTACTCCGGCATCGACGAGAGCACCGTCACGATTTGTTGCTCGTTCGGGAGCGCCATTTCGATCGGGTTCGTGATCGGCTTGAGCGACTGCTCTTCCACGTCGCCGGCGCGGCCATCCCAGAACTGGGCGAGGTGGGAAGCGGCGTTGTACGTGGAGGGCGAGTTTCGCGCGCCGCGCTGACCTTTGTGGCCGGGCGAGGTCTTCTCGCCGTCGGTGCCGAAGCGGGCCGGATCGTGGCAAGAAGCGCACGAGATCTGCTGGTTCTTCGAGAGGCGGGGCTCGAAGTAGAGCATCTTGCCGAGGGCGACCTTCTCGTCCGTGATCGTGTTCTTCGCGCTCTCGAAGCGCGTCGGATACCCGGCGAAGGCAGCGAGCTGCGCGGGGTCGATCGTGATGCCCGCCGCGGTAGGAGCGGCGGTGGGCGCGCTGCTCTTCGGGGCGGGGGGAGGGTCGCTACGCTTGTTGCTGTCCTCGCACGCAGCGAGGAGGCCGACCATCGAAAAGGCCACGGCGAAATTCAGGACGCGCATGAGAGCTAAGTAACCGAATTGGGCCTTCGGGGGCAATTGTGAGCGGTCATGAATTCGCTCACTGCACAAAAGAGCAATGCCCCCGCGTGAGGCGAGGGCATTTGCTGCACAGAGCCAGTCGCGGCTCAGTACGCGCCGAGGGCCGGACCGGTGCGGTTCTTCGCACGGATAACGCCGCCGTCGCCGCCGGTGCCCTCGATCGCCTTCGCGAGGTTGTCGAGGTTGACGTTGGCTCCGAGGTAGACGCGCATGTCTTGGTTGGCGTCGAAGA
This sequence comes from Myxococcales bacterium, assembly GCA_013297655.1. GTDB lineage: Bacteria > Myxococcota_A > Polyangia > Polyangiales > Polyangiaceae > JAAFHV01. The sequence continues at coordinate 42,719 of JAAFHV010000005.1, forward strand.
ACGGGTTCCCGTAGGTGCCGTCCGCGCGGAGGATGTTGCGGCTCATGAAGTAGCCCACCTCGGCCGTGAGCCAGTGGGTGGCTTCGACGTCGACCCAGAAGCTGAAGTACGTCGCGTTGCGCACGTTGCTCGCGTCGGACAGGCGGCCGGGCGTCGCCGTCCCGGTGCCGGCGAGGGGCACGCTCTGATCTTTGAACGTGTAAACGAACTGGTGCGACATGTTGAACCAGAGCGCGGGGCTGATCGGGCCCCACGAGGTCGCGATGATGCCGGACCAAGAGAGGATGTCCGAGGCGTTCGCGACGCCGGTGAGCTGGTCGCCGCAGCCGAAGCCGCCGGCGCACTGGCGCTGGTAGGGTGCGTCGCCGCGAATGCCGGCCGTGGTGTTCGTGTAGAACGGGTGCGAGTAGCTGCCGAAGAAGAGGAGGTCGAGCTCACCGTCGCCGATGAACTTCTCGAAGCTCTTCGAGAGCTGCACCGTGAGCGCGGGCGTGGCCACCATGGTGCGGGCGCGCGACTCGGGCGACGTGGGGACCGTGACGCCGATCGCGATCTGCGGCTTGATGCCTGCAAACGCCGGAATTCCACGGTAAAAGAGCTGGAGACCCGAGTCGCCGAAGCGGAACTCGTTGCGGGTCTGGGTGGAGTCCGAGTTGGTGTACTCGTAGGCGATCGTGGTGCGGCCACGGACCTGCCAATCCTTCGAGATGGTGTAACGCGGAAGGATGAAGGCCGAGGTCTCGATCGTAGGGTTCGAGTACTGCTGCTGATCTTGAACGAATGTCGAGGTCGACACGCTGTTCATGATGAAGACCTGCGAGCCCGCGAACGGGCGCGGCTTGGGGGCCTTCTTCTCTTCTTCCTTCTTCGCGGGGGTGACCGCGTCCTTCTTCGGAGCGCCAGTGCCGAGCGTGATCCCGCCGGTCGCTCCTGCTGCCGGGGCCGCGTTGTCCGCGGGCGCCTGGTTCGGGTCCGTCGTGGTGCCGGCGGCCGGTGCCGTCGTCGGCGTGGTGGGGGTAGCGGGCGTGCTGTCTTGGGCGAACGCGGGACCCGTAAGGGTCGCCACCGCCACCGTGAGACCCATTGCCGCCGCGATCTTTGCTGCTCTCTTCATCGCTCCCACTTCCCTCTTCTGCTGCGCTCGCCGAGCCCGATGCCTCGACCTCTGCACCGGTTCGCGTCTTTGCAAGACGCGTGCTCGACCCCACCCCTGCGTAACCTGTTAATTCTATGAAGCTATTTGGAAAGCGCCGTGAGGCAGTCAGTTCGCTAACGCCATCGCTGTGCGCGAGGCACGCGGCTCCTGAGAGTCGCGAGGACGGAGCTTCTAGCTCTGCGAGGGGGGCCCTGCAAGGAAACATTGGGCGGCCTTGAGGGGCGAGCGGACCTGTCGGTCGTGCTATCGGTCGAACGCGTGGGCGCGACGACCTGGGCATCGCGAGGAGCGGCCGTTCTGGCGGTTTCCTTCGGGCTCGCCTCCGCGCGAGAGGCACGGGCGAGCGGACCGCTCGGACCGCAGGGCACCGCGATCACGACGAGCGACTACACGGTCGACCTCTTCCAGGGCCCACTTACGGCCTCGAACCGGGTCACGGGGCTCGCCGGGGCGGTCGCGCCGCTGGCGGAGGGCATCGACATGCACGCCTTCAACGCGGCCTCCCCCGCGATCCGAACCGCGCACTCCTCTCAAGTCACCGAGTTCGACATCAGCGCCGGCCTCACCTTCCCCGGAGCGCTCAAGGGGCTCGACTTCGACAACAACGGGACGAGGGGGTTTACCTACGAAAATTTCATCTTCGTCACCATGGCCGGCCAGATCCAAGAGGGCCCGTTCGGCATCGGCGCGACGGTCGACGTGCAGCAGTACGACCTCGGGGGGACCACCGGCGCGGAGAGCGTGTCGAGCGTCGCCTTTCGGCTCATCCAGGCGCGCCTCCTCGCGGCCTACGCGGTGACGGACGAGCTCACGATCGGCGGCGGCGTACGCGGGGTGCTCTTCAGCCTCCGCGACGCGGCTTTGTCGCGGATCGGGTTCTCGAGCTTCACCGATCTCTCCGGAGTGCTCGCGATGGCGGGGGTGGGGCCGGAGGTCGGCGCGCTCTATGCGCCCCTGAAGCTTCCGCTCCGCATCGGAATGTCGGCGCGCGCTCCCGTGACGGGGCGGATCATCCCGGGTGAAGCGGTCGACATCGACGAGCACGGCGATCGGCGTCTCGGTCTGCTCTACCTCCCGAGCCGGGTCGATCTCCCCTGGCAGATCGAGTGGGGCGTCGCGTTCCAGCTCGGGCCGCGCCCGCTCAACGTGAAGTGGCTCGACTCTCGCGACGAGCGTCACGACGACGTCGAGCGATACCGCAAGACCCCCGATGAGCAACGCTCCACCGTGGTCGCGCGGATGGGCCGTCGCCGCTACGAAAAGCTGCCGCGCGAGAAGCTCCTCGTCTCCGTGTCGTTCACCGCGACGGGGCCCTCTGCGCAAGCCGTGGGGCTCGAGTCGTTCTTGGCCGGCGTGGTCGACCGGTCCGGCGAGAAGATCTCGTTCACCCCCCGCGTCGGCATCGAGACCGAGCCGTGGCCCACCCGCGTCGTGTTCCGCGCCGGGAGTTATGTGGAACCTACACGTTTTCGCAACGGGGCCCCGCGCCTCCACGGCACCGCCGGGGTCGAGGTGCGCACGTTCTCGTGGGACGTGTTCGGGCTCTTCGAGGAGCCGATGCCGCTTCGGGTGGGCGGCTCGCTCGACATCGCGCGCGAGTACTTCGGCTGGGGCGTGACGGCGGGGATCTGGCACTAAGCCGCGTGGTGCGCTGGTAACCTGGTCGCGACGCGCTCGAGGCACTCGGTCGTAGCGTGAACATGAGGAGGGAAGCTGATCATGGCAGCGAAGAAGAAGTCCGCGGTCGAATCATCGAAGTCCACGTCCGGCGCTGGCGCGGGAACGCCGGAGTCTCCCTGGACGCTGAAGACGCCACCGGGCACCTCGGAGCTCGTCGCCTACCGCGATCCTTCCGCTTCGCCGCCGGCGCTGGTCGTGAAGGTCGGGAGCACCGAGCTGCGGTATCACCTCCGCGCGATCGAGGATCTGCACGCGATGCTGGTCGCGCACGGCGACTGGATGCTGCTCGGGAGCGCCGACGAGCAGAAGCCCGCCGCCGAGGGCACGGTCGAGGCTTGGGGTCGCTCCGAGAAGAACCCCGTCAAGGGATTCTATGGGTTGAAGAAAGGTTTCCGCGGTCGCTTCGGCATGTACCTGCCGCCGGTGCTCGAGGTGCTCGGTCTCGCCGAGGTGGAGCACCAACCGCGGAACAACCGCATGCGCGCGCGCTGACTCGACGCTGGAGAAGTCGTGCTCCGCGGAGCGACGTCTCGCCCCCGCGTGGTCTCCCCGCGATCGCGTGCGTCGGCTGACGCGGAGGTCGTCAATCGGCTGTCTCCTCCCGTAAAACGAAGCCAAATGGCGCGGCGCGCCACTTGCGTAGCGGGCAAGGCATGCGCTCGATCCTGTTTGCCTGTGGTGTCTCACTCGTCTCCCTCTCCTTGTTCGCGTGCTCGGCCACAGTCGCCGCGCCACAATCCAACGACGCGGGGCCAATCGTCGTCGCCGACGGCGGGGCAGACGCAGCTCTCGACCCCGCGTGCGAAGCCGAGGCGACCGCGATCCGCGAGGGCCTCGAGGCGGAGCGCGCCAAACAAAAGGTGCAGCACGCCGTCGTCGCCCTCGAGACCGTTCGCTGCAAGGCGCGTGTGTTTCGGGCAGACGATCCGACGAGCCAAGACACCGTCACCGACGACTCGCTCTGGCGCATCGGCAGCGTCACGAAGACGTTCGTCGCGGCGACGGTGCTGAACCTCGCTGCCGCCGGCAAGCTCGGCCTCGAGGACACCCTCGACAAGTACGTACCCACGTATCCGAACGCGCCGAAAATAACCGTGCGTCAGCTCCTCAATCATACGAGCGGCACGTTCAACTACACGAACGGAGACGAGTTCGCCGCCGCGCTCGCCGCGAATCCGAAGAAGGTATACTCCGGCACGGACTTGCTCGCGTTCGCCGCTGGCCATCCGCCCGCGTTCGAGCCGGGAACGAGCTGGGACTACTCGAATACGAACTACGTGCTCCTCGGCCTCGTCGTGGAGAAGGCGACCGGCAGCTCGATAGGAAAAATGATCCGCGAGCATGCGCTCCAAAAGGCGGGCCTCGGGCGCACGTTCCTCGCGGGAGAAGAGCCCGTCACCGGCGCGATGGTGCCGGGTTACCAGGCGAAAAAAGACGTCACGAACATCTACGATCCGTCCGTGGCTTGGGCCGCGGGGGCGATGGTCGCTACGCCCGCCGATTTGCTCGCCTGGCTCCATGCGCTCTACGGGAGCGAGGCCGTGCTCTCCGCAGCGTCTACGAAAGAGATGCTCACGTTCGTTCCGAGGTCGGACTACGGGCTTGGCGTGTCGTTCGTCGGCGCCTCGACGACACTCGGAAACGGCCGCGGGCTCGGACACGGCGGCTCGATCTTCGGGTATCAGACGCAGGCCTTCTGGTTCGACGACACGAAGGTGGGCGTGGTCGCGATCGTGAGCGATACGAAGGGCGATCCGAACGCGTTCAGCCTCGTGGCGCTCCGGGCGATCGCGGGCCAATAGCCTACGAATATGGGTGTATATTCCCCGTAAAGCGGAGTGGAGAAAAGGGCCGAACCGGGCGCTCGCGGAGCGAATGGTCGTTTCGCGGCGGGCGCGCGATTCAGCGAGATCGGCGTGCGTTTCGCTCAAGGCCGCAGCAAGACGAGCGGTCGGTCGGACGTCCCCGAAGTACGCAGTCCCCTCGACCCCGAGCGATACGCGCTCTCAACGCCCCTCGGAGCGTCGCTCACGGCTCCGAAGACCGCGATCCGCTCGTTGGGCACGAGTCGCGCCTCGAAGTAGCGGGTCCTGTGGCGCCCCCCGGGCGACAACGGGGCATTCGGGGGCCGCTCGACGGTGCGCCGCGGCCGGGCTCGAGGAACGCCTCGAGCGACGGGGTCGCGACGGCACGCGCGGTGACGTCTTCGGTTTGGAGATCGGGCCAATAGCCTACGAAGATGTGTGCATATTACCCGTAACGAGGGAGCCGAGGAAGGGTTGAACCGTGCGCTCGAGGGTGCGGTAGAGGGCGCGCGCGTCGGCCGCGGGCTCGACGATCCCGGGGTTTCCCGTGGGTTGCGGCCGTGGGGGAGGGAGGTCGACGAGCGCCGTTCCTTGGGCGACGATCGCCACGAGCTCGGCGGTCGCGGTCTCGAGGCTCGTCGTGACGAAGCGGCGAGCCTCGTTGGGCCCCACGCGCCGCTCGTACGCGGCGAGCACGAGCGGCAGCACGTGGCGACCGAGGGCGGCGTGAGCGATCTCGTCGCGGAGGAACACGCCTATGCGCTCTCGGAACGCGGGCAGATCGGTCGCCGCCCACACGCTCGCGAAGCGTGACGCGCTCACGCTCTCGCACAAAAATAGGCCTACTGCGACGTCGTGAACGAGCTGAGAGAGCGGCGACGAGCCTGCCGCGCGGAGCTCCACCTCGTTCGGCGGCGCGCCTTGGCCGAGGGCGGCGAGCACCTCGTTCGCGTCGAAGACGTGGGAGGCCTCGTCCTCGCCGAGGCGCACGAACGCGCCGTGCATCGCGCGCGCGAGGGGAGAATCGAGGCCCGCCTCGCCTACGTTCGCCGCGAGCCGCTCCGCGAGGCTCACCGAGGCCGACTCGTTCAGCGACCGTCGCGTCCACACGTAAACCGCTGCCGCGCGGGCTTCGGGGCCGAGGGCGCTCACGTCTTCGGCGAGCGCCGACGTCGGTCGTCGTGTGCGCCGCGCGACGAAGCCGTTCAGCCGTTGCACGGGCCGCACATCGTCATCGTTCCCGCGTCCGTGCTCCCCGGCTCCGCCGCCCCGCCGTCCGGTAAACGAATGTAGGATGCACAGTTCCCCTTTTGGTAACACGGGTGGTTCGGATCGAGCGTCTGCGGCGACGCGGTGGTCTTCCCGGTGCTGCACGCCGAGACCGTGAGCAACCCGAGCATCGTGGTCCACGTGAGCGGCTTGTTCATCGCTTCGATGCTACGCGTAGGCGTTCGGGGCGCCAAACGAGCTCGCCGGAACGCGAGAAAACGGGCCCGCCGTGTCTGGGCTCGCTTTCGGGTGGCGCGGCGCTCCGCCTTGCGTGACGCTGTGGAGGTGTGGCCCGCGATCCGCGCGGAGCCCGAGCGAGGCGCCATGACGTACCGCAGCCACGAAGACGCCGCCCGCGATCGAAGGAACAGCCTCGAGGACGAGCTGCGAACGCTGCGCGATCGACAAGCCGACGCTCGCGCGCACGACGCCGAGGTGGAGCGTGTCACGAGCGAGCTTCGCAAGAACCGCGACGTGCTCGATCGCATCACGAAGAGCCGCACGCTGCCGATGCTCGAGTCGATACGCATCGCGACCCCGTGCTCTGCGCGCTGGGAGGAGATGAAGGGTGACGATCGCTCGCGCCATTGTTCGCACTGCGACAAGCACGTCTTCAACCTCTCCGCGATGACCCGGGAAGAGGCCGAGCTCACCATGCTCGAGAAGACGGGCGAGGTGTGCGTGAGGCTCTATCGGCGCGACGACGGCACCGTGCTCACGGAAGATTGTCCCGTCGGCGTGCGGCGAAGGCGCCTTCGTCTCGTCGGTGTCGTCACGCTCGCGGCGGGGCTCGCCGCCGCGGCCGCCGGGTCGGCCCTTTCGAACCTTCAAGCCGGCCAGCGACCCACCGGCGCCACCATGGGCCTCGCCCTTCGCGCCGATCCCGAGGCGATCGCGCCCGTGCTCGAGAAGGCGCGCGAGGTCATCGCAGGAGCCAAAAAATAGGCATCCGAGCGCGTTCGAGCGTGGTCTCGACGACTCGAGTCACGCTCGTCGGACCTCACTCCATCCGGGGTACGGCGGGGGGCTCGAGGATGGTGCCCGGCACCCCGATCGGCGTTCGCTCCTCGGGGTTGTCGACCGGGATCACGCGGTCGCCGGTCACGTCTTCGACGTCGATGACGAGCTCGATCGCGACGTTGCCGCGTTGCCCGCTGCGGAGGCCGAGGTCGAACCCGATGATCGCGGCAGACGTGGCGGGGCGGTACTGCTCGAGGAGCGGATCGGGCTCGCTCGATCGGTTCTGGAGGTTGAACGCGCGGTTGAAGAGGCCCGGTCCCGCGAACGCCCCGGTGCCCGGTCGCGACGCGATCGTCATCGCGGTGCCGAGGTCGTTCGCGAGCTCGAGGAAGTCGTCGGGAGGGAGAATTCCCTCGATCCGTGACTTCGGTGGGATCACGAACCATCGGTTGATGCCGCTCACGTTCGGCGTCATCGAGTCTTCTTCTCCCGCGGAGAGGCCGGGCCGATAGCGCACGAACTCGTTCCACGGATCGACCAAGAGCTCCACCGTGCGCGGCTCGTCGTCGAGGTTCGACAGCGTGAATCGCACGGTGATGCGCGTGTCCGTGGAGAGCTGGAACGGCGCGCGCGGATAGGGCGCCGCCGCACCGAGGGCGGCCGCTTCTTCCGCCGTGGGCTGACGGAACGGGAGCTCCACCGGCGTCGTCACTTGGTAGATCGTCGTCTGGTCGTCCTCGTAGAGAGGAGCGACGGTCGCGTTGATCGCGAGCACCACGGGCGGAATGGCTTGGTCACCCCCGCGCGAGCACGACGCGAGCACCAGCGTGCCGAGAAGCGCTGCCGAGGCCAAGTGGGGGAGCGCTCCCACGCGGCGTGGGGGCAGAACCCCGCTTTTTGAGCTTCCCGTTCGATTTGACAAAGAATCCTCCGCCTTCGAGCTTATCCCTTGCGAGCGCCATGCCGGACAACTTCCGGCCCCGTGACGGTCGTTCGTTTCGCTCGGTACATGCATGGTGCAGCTTTTCCGTCGCGCGTGAGCGCGTGTGTGCGAGCGAGCTTTCGAGGCACGCGCCTCTGGAGCGTCGTGAGGCACGCGTCGCGAGGCACGCGCCTCCGGAGCGTTGTGAGGCACGCGCCTCCGGAGCGTCGCGAGGCACGCGCCTCCGGAGCGTCGGGACGCTCACGAGCGCCGCTCGAGGATGCGGTAGAGGCCCTGGCGGCTGAGCCCGAGGGCGCGGGCGGCCTCGAGCTTGTTCCCGTCCGCGGCGGCGATCGCGCGTCCGACGAGCGTCTGAACCTCCGCTTCGTGACGGGCGCGTAAGGCCTCGAACGTGGTCTCGGGGAGCTCGCTCTCCTTCTGTGGCCCCTGGGCAGGCGACCGCTGCATCGCGAGCGCGATGTCGGGACGACCGATGACGATCCCGTCGGCGAGGGCGGCGGCGGCGCGCAGCACGTTGCCGAGCTCGCGTACGTTTCCCGGCCACGTGTGCTCGGAGAGAGCCGCGAGCGCGGGCACGTCGAGCTTGTGATCGCGGGTCGTCGCCTCGCGGGCCAAGAGAGCGCGCGCGACGAGGGGCACGTCCTCGAGCCGCTCGCGAAGGGACGGCACCTGCACCGTGAGGGCCGCGAATCGGTAGTAGAGATCTTGCCGAAACGCGCCGCGCTCGACGAGACCCGGGAGCGCGCGGTGGGTCGCGGCGACGATGCGCACGTCCACCTTGCGGCTCTTCGTGCTGCCGAGCGCGCGCACCTCACGATCCTCCAGCACTCGCAGCAGCTTGACCTGCATTTGTGGAGTCATTTCAGCTACTTCGTCGAGGAAGAGCGTACCCCCGTTCGCCTCCACGAAGAGGCCTCGACGCGCGCGATCGGCGCCCGTGAACGCGCCGCGCTCGTGCCCGAAGAGCTCCGCCTCGAGGAGATGCTCCGGCACCGCTCCGCAGTTGATCGCGACGAACGGACCCTCGGCGCGCTCCGACAGACGATGCACGAGCCGCGCGAAGAGCTCCTTGCCGGCGCCGGTCTCTCCAGAGAGGAGCACCGAGGTCGCCGTTCGTGCCGCGCGCGCTACCGTCGCCACCGCGCGGAGCAGCGAGGGAGCCTCCCCGACGAGCCCCACCTCCGCCATCGCGCGCCGGACGTGGTCCGCGATCCGCTCGTCCGCGAGCGCCGCGACCTTGCGCGATCGTTTCTCGGCGAGGCGTCGTTCGACCTGGAAAAGCAAGCGTCGGAAGCGCGCGCGATGCTCTGCCGGGGTGCGCTCGACGAGCCGCGAACGAAGCACCGGGAGCGTCACGCGGGCGAGGCCCCCGATCGGATCCGGCTCGTGCACGAGGGCGGCGCAGGCCTCGTGCTCGACCCGACCCGCCGCTCCGCTGCCCGCGATCGCGAGCGCCCCGAGCCACCGCAAGAGCCACGCCTCGGGAGGGCCCGCGTGCGCCGCGAGTGCCAGCGCCTCTGCTGCGTGGAGACGAATGCCCGCGTTCGCCTCCAGGCTCATCAGCGCGATCCCGGTTCGCTCCGCGTCGGCGGCGCGTCCGAGCACGAGCATCGCGTGCCCGCGCACCTTCTCGAGCGCCGATCGGGTCGGACGGAGGAGCCCCTTCAACGCGAGACCTTGATCGGCGAGGGCGATCGCGCGCACCGCTTCGTTCGAGCGCTCGAGCACGAGGTCCGCTTCGAGGGCGAGGTGCTGCCCTCGGCGCCACGCAGGAGCGTCGTCGTCGAACGCGGTCGCGGCGAGGAGCGCGTCGGCCTCGTCGAACGCGCCCACGTCGAGGAAGATTTGCACTCGCGCGTGGCGAAGGGTCAGCTCCGCGGCGCGACCGGTCGTCACGGCCGGCGACGAACCCTCGGGCCTCGCGTCGGCGACGACCGCTTCGGCGCGCGCGAGCACGTCGAACGCATCCGAGAACCGGCCCGCCGCGCGGTGCACCGCGGCCAAATTGCAAAATACACGGAACGCGTGGAGAGGCGGTAAATCGTCGAGCGGCGTGCGAAGGAGCACCTCGAAGGCCTCCCGCGCGCGCTCGTGGTCCCCGAGGCGGCCGAGGAGGAGCGCGTACTCCGAGAGCACGAACATTTCGGTGCCCGGATCGTTCGCTCGTTTCGCGAGCGCGCGCGCACGGGCGGCGTGCTTGAGGCCCTCGATGTACTCGCCCGCTGCGCGGCGCACGTCGGCCAACACGATCTCCGCGAGCGCCTCTTCGCGAAACGACCGCGCCGTCCTCGCGATGCGCGCCGACTCGCGCGCCACACGTTCCGCCCCCACCGCGTCGTCGTCCTGCAGAAGCGCGGTCGCGAGCACCCGTCGCGCCGTCGCCCGATCGGTCCCGCGCGGGGTCTTGTCGGCGAGGGTGACCGCGTTCTCGGCGAGGGCGCGCGCTCCCTTCACGTCCGCGTCGTCGAGTGCCCACTGCGCCCGCTCCGCGAGCCGCGAAGCCTCGCTCGCTTCCAGCGCGGGATTCTTCGGACGTGTGCGGCTCGTGCTCACCATGTGTCCGAAATGTGGACACACGTTCGCGGGGCCGTCAATTCGGTCTATCTCCGCTTCGGGGCTCGGCTTTCGCACGAAAGGAGGCGTGCTCCCACCCGACCTTGCTACGCTCGCGGCGTGGCTGATCCCGGCGCGAGCGAACGAATTCTCGAGGCGAAAGATCTCCGTCTCGACGAGGGGCGTTCGGTCGCGGTCGAGGGCCTCTCGTTCGCGACGAACGGCGAGAAGGTGCTCGTGTTCGGCGCCTCGGCGCCCATCTTCCGCGCGATCACGACGGAGGTCCCCGTGAAACGTGGGGAGCTTCTCGTCGCTGGGCGCATGCCTCATGCTTCCCTCCGTGCCGGGCTCGCCGCGATAGCTCCCCTCGATCCGAAGCTCCCCGGTGACTTCACGCCGCGGGACTACGTCGCGTGGAGCGCGCGCCTCGCCGCTCCCGATACGGCGCTCGCGAAGAAGCGCGCCGCCGCCGCGTGCGCTGCGTTCCGCCTCGAATCGGTCGAGAAGACCCCGCTCCTTCGCTGCGTGAGCACCGCCCGCCGCGCGACCGTGCTCGCCGCTGCGCTCGCCACCGGGGCGCGCACGATTCTTTTCGAGGATCCCACCTCCGGCCTCGACGACGAAGCGGCGCGTGGCTTCGCGAAGCTCGTCGCGAAGGCCTTCGAGAACGTGCGCTGGGCGCTCTTCGCTTCACGGATCGCGCTGGAGAGCCCGCTCGCCCTCGAGGCCGACGACGCGGTCGTTCTCGGCGCGAACGCGGTGCTCGCGCAAGGCGCCCCCGCCGATCTCGCGGCGCGCGAGAGGCGCTTCTCCATCGTCCTCCACGGGGACGCGACCGCGTTCGCCAAGGCCCTCGTCGCGCAGGGATTTTCTGCGGTCGGAGAGGCCCCGCGGCTCCTCGTCGACCTCGGCGACGCGCCCTCGGCCGGTACCCGCGATTTGTTCGCGCTCGCCCTCGAGCACGGGGTCACGATCGTGGAGCTCTCGCCGGTCGCGGGTGCTTTGGCGTAGAGTGCGCCCCATGAGCGAGCACGACGAAGCACTCGAGTCCCACGAGGGGACGGGCACCCTGGCCGCGCGCACCCTCGGTCCGAGTCGCATCGGCGTGTACACCGTGCTCGGAACCCTGAGCGGCGTGGTCCCTCTCCCGTGGCTCCCGGAGGCCGCGGTTCGCCAAATTCGCGGCACCCTCGCGCACGAGGTCGCGACCCGTCATGGGCTCTCGCTCACGCCCGAGGCGCGTCGCATCTTGGCGAACACGAGCGGCGTCGAAGGCCCGCGCGGCATGCTCGCGGAGGCGTTCATGTTCGCGTCCACGAAGGTGCTCGGCCGCTTCGGTCCCCTCGGTGTGCTCTCGCCGGTTCGCTTCGGAGTGACCACGTTCCTGCTCGGTCACCTCTTCCAGCGTTACCTGGAGACGGTGCGTCGCGATCGCTCCGTGCGCGTCGACGCGGAAGAGGCGCGCAAGATCCGCCGCGCGCTCGACCTAGCGATCCTCTACGTGTTCACCACCGAGGTCGATCGCGACAAGTTCGAGATCCCGCGCGCCTCCGAAGATCTCCGCGACGGTACGACGCAGCTCCTCGACAGCGTGCTCATCTCGCTCGCGAACCTCCCGGCTTGGCTCGTTCGGCGCGTCGAAGCGTCGTTCGACGACCTGATCGTCAAACTCGCGTAAATAGTCGGATTATCATGAGAAATTTGGTCGCGAAGGCCAGGCGCGTCGTCGTCAAGGTGGGCTCTCGAACGCTCGCGAACGACGGCGGGGTGTTCACGCGTCTCGCCGACGCGATAGCTCACGCCCACGGCGAGGGTCGCTCGATCGTGCTCGTCTCGAGCGGGGCCATCGCGCTCGGCACGAAGAAGCTCGGGTACAAATCACGACCGAAGGAGATGGCGAAGCTGCAAGCCGCCGCCGCCGCGGGGCAGAGCCTCCTCATGCGCGCGTACGAAGAGGCCTTCGCGGAGCGCAAGATCGCCGTCGCGCAGGTGCTCCTCACCCACGCCGATCTCGCCGATCGCACCCGCGTGAACAACGCGCGCGCCGCGCTCTCCGCGCTCCTCGACGCGCGCGCCGTTCCAGTTCTCAACGAGAACGACTCGGTCTCGGTCGAGGAGATCAAATTCGGCGACAACGATCAGCTCTCTGCCCTCGTCGCGCCCATCGTCGACGCCGATTTGCTCATCTTGCTCTCCGACGTGGCGGGGCTGCTCGACCGGAGCGGCGCTCGTGTGCCGGAGGTCGTCGACATCGAAAAAGAGGCGCTCGCGCTCGTACGAAAAGGCAAAAGCGCAGAGGGCACCGGCGGCATGGAGAGCAAGCTCGAGGCCGCGCGCCAAGCCACCCTCGCCGGCGCGCAGGTGGTCATCGCCGACGCGCGCGAGCCCGGGATCGTGACCGACGTGCTCGCCGGAAAAGACGTGGGCACCTGGTTTCACGCGCACAAAAAGCGGCTCTCCGCGAAGCGAGCGTGGATCGCGTTCACCCTCCGTCCGCGCGGCGCGGTGGTGCTCGACGCGGGCGCGGCGCGGGCCGTGATCGACAAGGGTCGGAGCGTGCTCGCGATCGGCGTGCTCGGGGTTCGTGGAGACTTCCGCGCCGGCGACTCGGTGCGCCTGCTCTCCTCGGAGGGCAAAGAGCTCGGCCGCGGTCTCGCGCGGTTCGCTTGCGAAGACGCGACCCGCCTCGCCGGAACCAAAGGCGAAACGGAAGACCACGTGCTCATCCATCGCGACGAGCTCGTGGTCTTCGGTCCCTGACCGCGGCGCCAAAGAACCAGCGCACACGTAGCCAGGTCAGTTGGCGGGCGCGCCTTCGATTTTCCCGCGACTGCCGGGCGGCACGTTCAAGTTCGCGGGGGAGGAGTCACGCGCCACCACCTGCGAGGCCTGGGTAAGGATGTCCGGGCGAACCGCGGAGTCGGTCGAGAGGCCGCTCACGGCGCCGTGGCAGCCCGCGCATATCCCGTCGAAGAGCGCCGGCTTGAACGATTGGTGCGCATATTCGCCGGGAGCGAACACCATCTGCTCGCGCTGGGTTCGTGGCCATTTGCGCTCGATCGAGGTGGCCGTATCGGGCAGCTTCACGACGAAGGGGAGCCCGCCGGGCACTTGGAAGTGCGCCGAGCCGTCGTTCTCGATAGGCACTTTGCCGAGCGAGCGGCGCCGCACGTACACCTTGCCGAACGGATCGCTCACCGACTGCGCGCCAGCGGCGTCGTGGGAGGTGATGTCGCCCGGGGGCGGCATGTCCTCGTAGATCTCGAACTCCTTCGCGTCGCTCTCGAGGATGCGCCCGGTAGGCGTGTTCTGGAAGAGCAGCGACGCGAGGATGGGCATGCTGAGCACGGTTACGTCGGCTTCGCTCTTGTTGTCGAAGATGCGCGTCTTTCCGTTCGGCTCGTCGAACGTGCTGCGGAACGTGCCGCGCGCCGCTTTGCCATACACCGCCACCGCGTCGATCTCTGCGAATCCTGCGTCTCCGAAGAGCTTCGTGCGCGCGCCGCGGCCGGCGTCGACCACGTAGAGATCGTAGTCGCCATTGAAGGAGCCCGTGTCAGCGGCGGCGCCGAAGCTGACCAGGATTTGCCCGTTGGGGAGGGCGGCCGGCGTGGTGTAGAGGCCCGCCGTGGGCTGCGCGCGCCGGCCGGTGACGGTGCCATCGACGAAGCGGAGCGAGCGCAGGAAGAAGCGCGGATCCACCGCCTTGGGCGACGCCGGATCGAGCACCGCGGGCTCGATGGGGTAGTCTTGCGGATTGGCACTTTGGAAGTCGAGGCCAATCGAGCGATTGATGACGCCGAGGGTGCCCCCGCCGAACGGAACGCCCGGCTCGCTGAATACGGCGACGAGGTCTTTCTGAGGGAGCTCCACGACGCGGGTGGCTTGCGCATAACCCACGGAGCCGCGCTGCGAGAAGAGCGGGTGGTAGTCGCCGCCGTCCATGTTGATGCGCCGGAGCGCGAGCTGGTAGAAGTTCGGCGCCCGCTTCTCGGTGGTGAAAATAAGGCGGCCGTCCGACATGAAGCTCGGCTCGCGCTCCATGTTGAGCAGATACGTGAGCTGCCGGATGCGATTGCCCACTCCGCGCTCGAACACGTAAAGGTTCGAGTTTGCCTTGCTCGGGTCGGCGGGGGTGCGCTGCGGCCCTTGGTAGTCGTAGGCCTCGTTCTTCAGGTTGCCGCGCGTCGACGCGAACACGAGCGGCGATTGCCCATTTTCGGGCGGCCCGTATGCAGGGTCGAAGTTATGGACGAGGAGGCCGTTCTGGCTCGGTGCCCCGGCGGCGATCTCGGGGATCTTCGCGCAGCTCGTGCCGTCGGCGTTCATCTCGTAGATCGCGAAGGGCTCTTGCGCCGACGCGCGCGCCGCGAACGCGATCTTCGTGCCGTCCCAGGAGACTGCGGGCCTTCGGATATCGGCGGTGGCAGTCGCGAGGCCGCACCCTTGGTTCAGCGAGGCGGCCGTGCCCGGCGTGATCGCCCCCGTCGGCGCGATCGCAATGGGCAGTCGCGTGAGGTCTGCCCCCGGCTGGTACACGTCGAAATCCTGAGGCCTGCCGGGTACTTGGTCGAGGGGCCGCTTCACGAACACGATCGCCGAAAAGGGCGTCGGCTTCGACACTTCGCGCTCGCGACGGATCCACTCGACCATCACGCAATACGCGGGGATCTTGTCGAGGTCCCCGTTGTCGTAGTCGTAGGGAGGCGTCGCGGTGGTGCAGCGCTCGGGGGCGGCGGCGTCGTTTCGGAAGTCTTCCAAGAGGGGGCCGCCGCGGTGAACGATCCCAGAAGCGCGATCGCACCCGTTGCCGCCGCAGAGCTCGGGCCGATAGAGGTTCTTGCGAATGAACCGGCTCGCGTTCGGATCGGGGCTCTCGACCGCGATCTGATGGAGCGATAGCTCGTAGTTCTTCTTCGTCGCGGAGAGTGAGAAGTTGCCCCCCGAGCCGCCGCGGAGGCGGAAGTCGTGGAACATCGCCGCCGAGTGGCACTGCACCATCATGCAGCCCTTCTTCACCAACACTGGCTGGACCTTCTGCGCGAAGAAGGCAAACGCCGGATCGTCGGTCGGGGGCTTGGGCGGGCCGTGAGCGGCGGCCCACTCTTGAAGGGTGGCGTATCCGTTGTCGCTCTGAGACTCGAACACGACGCCACCTTCGTGGAACGCGCCGCCCTGACTCGGCGCGAGGGGGCGCCGCAAGAGCTCACTCTCCTCCGGGCTCTGCGCGAGGTAGTCGCGCGCCGCGAAGTAGTTCCAGCGAACCTGCTCGGGTGTGTCGTTGCAGGTGAGATAAAGGGTATTCGTGGGCGTGCCGTGGCAGTTTCCTGCCGCGCAGCTCTCTTTCAAGAGCGGGCCCGCTTTGTCTTTGAAGAGGGCAAAATCGGGAGTTGCCGGATCTTTGCTTACGTCCTGCCCGCCCGGAATTTCCGGGTTGCAGGGCTTCTTCTCGACGTTGGTCTTCGGCGGGCCGGCGTTGTTCTCGGAGGCGCCGTTCTGGATCCAACGACGGAGCGTTTGGTAGCCCGAAGAGGTCGCGTCGAAGACCGAGCCGCCCGCGTGTTTGATGTCGGTCGTGACGGTGGTGCGTTTACCGTCGTAAGCCTGAATCGTGACTTGGAAGGGCTCGATGTTCTTTACGAGGAACGCCGGCTGACCATAGGGCCCGTAGTCGAGGAGGAGATCGCGCCGCTTCGCGAGCTGCGGAAACGTGGAGACGTCGAGGTTGCCGAGGGCGTTCCCGCGATCGTCCGCCACGTGGCAGCCCGCCCCCGTGTTCGTGCGCACGCACGAAGTGGAGAGGATGGGCGCGATCGTGCGCTCGAAATACGTCGACTTCGGTATTTCCTTGTCTGCGCACGCCGCGGGCAAGAGCGCCAGAAGAGCGACGCACGTGACCGAGAGCGAAGCGAGAAACGAACCGGACCCACGACTCGTAGAGCGCAAGGGAAAGCCTCCGGTCGATGATGTTACCCTAACTTACAGGCGACGAAGAGCGATGGACGCTTGGTCGCGCACGAGACCGTTCGTGTCCGTCTTGGCGACGTCCTCGAGGACCGAACGCGCAGCCGATGCGCGGAGCTCGCCGAGGGAGTGGCACGCCGAGCCGCGAACGTCCGCGTCGGGATCGTTCTTGGCGAGGGCGGTGAGCGTGGCGGCCGAGTCTTTCACCTTGAGCGCGCCGAGGAGCTCGACGGCGTTGCGGCGAACCACCGGCTCACCGTCGCCCGCGAGCTTGGCGATCGCGGGGGCATCGGCGAAGGTGTTCACGCGGCCGGCGGAGGAGAGCCCCGCGAGACGCACTTTTTTGTCGCCGTCGGTCATGGCGCGGGAGAGGGCGCCTGCGCCGTCGCTGTTGAGGCGACCGAGGGCGCTCGCGGCGGCCGCACGAACGCGCGGATCTGCGTCGGTCTCGATGGCGGTCTTGCAGGCCTCGATGCCGGGGGTGGCGAGGAACTCACCGAGGGCGTACGCGGCGTTCGCGCGCTTCTCGGGGTTGCCGTCGCTCTTGAGGGTGTTGACAGTGCGCTCGTACGCCTCGCCGGGGCCGAACACGCCGAACATGCGACGACGGAGCCACCACGCGGCGATCTCGCGGGTGCGCGGGTTCGCGTCGTAGAGGAGAGGCTCCACCGCGGGGATGCAGTCGAGGCATTCCACGCGCTCGCCGTGCTCGAGCGTCTCCCAGATCGTGGTCATCGATCCGCCCGCCGCCGCGCTCTTGATGCGGTCGGGAGAAGAGAGAAACTCGATTTGGTCGTTGGGGATATTTCCGTAGATCGCCCGGGTGCCAGCGGCAGGATCCGGGGTGTCGTCGGAGTGGGCCGGCTCCGAGTGGAGCACGGTGCCGAAGAGCGCGATACCGATGGCGAGGACGCCGAGAATTTTGGTGTTCATGAACGTTCTCCTCTCAGTACTTGTTGGCGCTGACGGGGTCTTGGTTGAATGCCTCGAACCCAGTGTTCTGGCGCGAGTAGTACTGCCCACCGATATCGATTGCGCGAATCAGCATTTGGCGCTCTTCGTCCGTCAAGTTGACGCCCTTGTCTTCCGGGTGCATCGCTGCGCCGGCGAAGGCGAGGGTGCCGTCGGCGGCCTTCACGTTGAGCTTCTTGATCATGACCGACTCACGAGCGTTGTTCGGGATGGCCCAGAGCGGCGGCTTCTCGCCGACGACCATGGTTCCACGCCCGCCCATCTCGGAGGCAGCGGGATAGAAGAGCGAAACGTACGAAGCGGGGTACGTCGCGACGCGGCGGTCGTAGACGACCGTGACGGGGCGATCGCTGAGATCGAGGTAGGGGATGTTGTACGAGGTCTGCGCTCCCGAGCCCGGATCCGTGCGCGTCACGCGGTAGGTGCGGCCCGCGAAGGGGTCCGTCGCGCCGCCGTTGTGGCAGCTCGCGCACTTCTCGGTGAGCATCTTCTGGACGAGGTTCTTGGGATTCGCGTTCGGGTATTGTGCGGTATCGACCGCCCAGGGGTACTCCGTACGATCCGCGATCGGGGCGAGGAACTTCTCGGCCTGCTTCTGCTCCGCGACGGTGGGCACTTGGCCCGCGCGGTTCGCGCCGATGCTGGTGCGGCTCTCGTGGCAACCCACGCAGCGGCGATCTTCGCCCGGCATGCCCTGAATCCAGGTGCGCTGGTTGCGGAGCGAGAGGCCGAACTTGTCAATCGGCTGGAGGTGAACCGGGATGTACGGAGGAACCTCCGCGAGCCAGCTTCCGTCCGGGTTCACCGTCGCTTCGCCGAGCACCGCGGCGCCCTCGTCCATGGTGAGGCCGAACATGGTGACGCCCTTGGCCGCTTCGCTCGAGAAGCCCTCGATGATGCGCACCTTGGCGGCTTGCTTGAGCGCGTCGCGGAAATCGACGCCCTCGCCGAGCTGGGCGCCCTTCACGCGCTCCTTGAGGCTGGTTTGCGTCACGTCGACCGAGCCGATGCGGACCGGGAGCGTGGTGTCGCCGTTGGCGGCCACGATGTCGCCGATGACGGCGGGCTCCTTGTGCACCGCGACCGGCAGCGCGTGGAGGTCCCACGTGTTGCGATCGTTGTAGATGAGCTGGTTCTTCTTCGTGACGGGGTCGAAGATGTAGATGCCGAAGTCGGGCGGCGTGATCGAGAGCTCGTTCGAGTCGTTCACCGGGCCTTCCGCGAACGAGACGATGATGCGCCCGTCGGGGAGGAGCGCGGGCTCGCGGTAACGACCCACCGGCGATGCGGAGTTGCCCGTCGGGACGTCGGGGGTGAGGATCTCGAACTTCGCGTTCTCCTCGTCGACGCACGCGTGGCCGGTTTTGTCGGCCTTGTCGTCCATGCAGGCCGGGTCGGCCGCGTTGCGGGAGTCGATCTTGACGAGCGCGCCGGCGTGGATCGTGCGGTTACGCGAAGTAGCGATACCGACCATCACGTTGGGCGACATCTCGCGAACGCTGAAGAGGGCAGTGGAGGGCTTTCCGTGCTGGCCCGCGAGCGCCACCATCTGGGTGCCGTCCGGGTTCGCGGCGAAGAGCTTCACGTCGTTCACCGCGCCAAGGTGCTCCCAGCGCGAATAGCCAATCTTGCCGTCGGCGCGGAGCCAGGGCGCGACCGTGTGCGACAAGTTCTGCGAGGCGAGGCGGCGGTCCGCGTCGCCGCCGTCGACCGAGATCGTCGCGAGCTGGGTGACCACGCGACCGTGCTCGTACTCGTCCGCGCGGGTGCCCATCGCGGTGTACATCTGGTTGGTCACGAAGGCGATGCGACCACCCGGCATGTAGATCGGGTTGATGTCGTCTTGGTTGCCACCGGTGCGCTGGTGGAGCTCGTACTTGCCATTCGCTTCGGAGAGCTGAACGGTATAAATGTGGTAGTGGTCGTTCTCGTCTTTCTTCATCGAGAAGACGGCCTGCTTGGCGTCGAACGACACGTCCACGCCGTTGAAGTCGGCGCTGGGGAAGTCTTGGGTCAAGTTGATGAGCTTGCCGTCGGGCCGCGCGGGCGACAGCATGTTCAGGCTCCCGCCCGGCACGAAGCGCTCGTAGTCGAGCACCTGGCCGTTGCCGTTCGCCACGTTCACGCTCACGGCGCCGTTGCCGTCGGTGACGGTGTGTTGGCGCTTGATGAACAGAATCGAAGAGACCCCGATGTCCGAGCCGGCGGGGGTCTCGCCTCCACATCCGGCGCCTACGAACGCGGACGTGAGCGACGCGAGGACCATCGTGACGGTGGAGATGCGAAGCATGACGGAGTGTCCTTCCTACGAGACCGACCTCGGCCTCGCTTCCGAGTAGAGCACGACCGGTGCCAACTCGAATCGGCCCTATTTTCGACGGTTAGCGAACGAATGGGAAGCGATTCGGGGGGCGCGACGTCGATGCGTGGGGGCCGGTTCCCCCAAACGGCCCTTTTGGCTTGACGAGCGTTCTGCGGAGAAGCCGCTAGCCTTCGAAGGTGCGGTTCGTTCCCTTTGCGACGAGCGCGAGCGCTTGCGTGCTGGCTGCCCTCCTCCTCTCGGGGTGCGCCTCCGCTCACGCCCGCACGGCGGCCGACCACGATCGCATCCTCGAGGAGACCACGCTCGGCGAGGCGACCGAAGGAAAGGCTACCCGTGGGGACGCCGTCGTCCGTGTGTTCGTCGGCCAGGGCACGTGCTCCGGGGCGCTCGTTTCCCGACGTGTGGTCCTCACCGCCCGTCACTGCGTCGTGCAAAACAAGAAGGTCGAGGGCGGAGGACCTGTCCGCGTCGCGGGTGCGTTCCACGTCGAGCTCGGGGGCGACTACCTCCCGTGGGGCCGCGTCGCCGTCACCCGCGTCATCGCGTGCGATCCCGGTGTCGGCGAAGAGCGCGACCTCGCCGCCCTCGTGCTCGAGCGCAGCGTGCCGTCCGACGTGCCTCTCCTCGCGGTCGGCGCGCCGCACGACGGCGGGCGCTACCGGGTCGTCGGCTTCGGCTCCAAGATTTGGCCGAAGACCACGGAGGGGGGCCTCTATTTCGAGGCGAAGCGACGCCACGGTCGGAGCGGAGCCGTGAAGTCCCTCACCGACGACGTGGTCACCGTGCACGCGGGGGCCGAGCCCGGTGACTCGGGCGGCGCTATCGTCGACGCGGACACTCGCGAGCTCGTCGCGATCCTTTCGCGCGGCGATTTTGCTGGAACGGTGGGCGGTTTGCCCTACGGACACCTCGCGATCGGCGCGCGCATCGACCGCTGCACGGAGGTCTTGAACGAGGCGCTCGCGAGCACTGGCGAGCGTCCCATGGCCGTCTCGACGCGCTGACGCGCCGCCCCGTGCACGGCCGAGTCGGACCGCCGAGGCCACTCTGTAATCGCGCGCACGAACCTGCTAAGGCGACGAGGATCGTGAAGCTCCTCGCCCTATCTGTGCTCGTTTCGGCCTCGCTCTGCATCGTCGCGTGCGGCAGCGCAGAGAACCTCTGCACCAACGAGCTCGTGCCGAGCGAGCTCTCGGGAGATCTGCCGATCGCAGACGCGCCGACCACGCTCGATGGCACCCACGCCACGTTTTGCTGGCGAAACGAGTGCGGCGACATGAAGCCCAACGATCCCGCGCGACGGATCGGGAACTACTCCCTCGTCAACGGGGCTATCCGTGTAGGATACACGCGAGAGGGCTACGTCGACTTCAAGGACGGCGATCCCATCTTCTTTACGCTCTACGTCGACAACCCGGCTCCCGGCGCGAAGGCCAAATTCGAGCTTCCCGGCTCGGTCGCGGGCGTGTCGATCGCAGACGACGGGTGCCGTCGATACGCTCGTGGCAAGATCACGCCGCGCTGAGCCTGGCTCCCTGTTTCGAGGGAAAAACCAGGCTCCGAGCGCCAGCCATCACTTCCCGACGGTGTAGGTCACGCGCTGGCCGAGGGCGCGATCGACCTCTTCGCAGAACGCGCGGAACGCGGGGTACTCGGCGGCGGACACGCGGGACTTCTTGAGCCATACGCGCGTCTTGGTGCGCACCTCGGTGCCTTTGACATCCACCTCGACCGCGTAGCCGCCGAACGGCGAGTCGCCCTTGGTCGCGCGCGGCGAGCCGGTGACCTTGGCGCCGGCGGGGAGCTTCACGGTGGTCTCGCTCTCGTCGGTCGTGAGCGAGAAGATGCGCAGGTCGCGCTTGCGTTGCGAGAGGGTCGCGTACTCGCGGACCATGTGCTCGCGCGGTCCGGCCGCGACGGTCATCGCGTTTCCGTCGGCGCGGGCGAGCTTGTCGACCTTGCCCTTCGCGCGGATTTGCACGGCGTCCTCGATTTTCTCAAGATCGTTCGATTTTACGTCGCTGAGCTCGAGCCCGGGGAACTCGGTGCCGAGGTCTTCCTGAACGCGCTTCTTCTGGGTGGAGAGCGAGTGGTAACGCCCGCGCCAACTGCCCGCGTGCACGCCGGTCACGTCGCCCTTCCACTCCAGGGTCGCCGAGCCATCGGCCGCGACGACGGCTTCCACTTTGCGCGACGTGACGCTCTCTTCCGCGGGCGGCTCGGGCAGGTGCACGAGCTCCGGTTTTCCCTCGTGGATGCGCAGCCCGAGCGCGCCGCGGTCCATCGAGGGGAGCTCACGGGAGCCCGTAAATTCCGCGGTCCCGTCGAGATAGAGGTTCATCGAGGGCACGTACGCGATCGCGTGATCGAACGGCGCGAGGCTCGCAGGAGAGCCCTCGAAATCGCCGCGCATGCCGGTGCGCAAGATCACGATCGTGGCGGGGATGCCCGCCTCTTTCAGCATCGTGACGATGAGGGTCGCCTTGTCTTTGCAGTCGCCGAAGCCGCGCGCGAAGATCTGCGAGCAGCGATAAGGCTTGAACCCGTGGATGCCGAACTCGAGCGCCACGTAGCGCGTGCGCTGCACCACGTAGTCGTAGACGGCGCGCACCTTTTGGTCGTCCGTGGTGAGGCCCTTCGTGACCTCCGCGACGCGGCGGCGGACCTCGTCGTCGGCGACGAACTGGTCCTTCACGAGGCCCCAGTACCACTTGCCCATGTCGTCCCACGATTTGTAGGTCGACACGTGAACGTGGCCCGCGATCGACGCGAACGGGGGCTCGAGCGGCTCGGGATCGATCGGGGCGAGGTTCTTCGCGACGAAGCGGTACACGCGCTTGTCGCCCTGCTCGGACTCGGTGCGAACGACGCCCGGAATTTGCGGCGTGTTGAAGTGCATCGTGCGCGACTTTGGGGTGATGAGCACGTACTCGGAGTGCGCGACCGGCTCGCGCGACTGCATGTAGGTCACCTCGCCGAAGTAGTCCGCGAACGCATTTCGCTGCGCCACGTCCTCCACGCGGTAGAGCAGCTCCACCACGTCGCCCGGGTACAAACGGGGAAAGTGCACGTAATAAACACGCTGGCTCGTGTACATCGCGATCTGCGGGTTGTCCGCCGGGCCGTCGCCGCTCTCGGCAGCTTCGTCGATCTGGCCATTTTTGCGGTAAACGCGCGCACCGCGGAGCTGCACCGTCTCGGTGTCGGCCTCGAACCCGAACGCGTACTCGCGCGCTTGGGCCGCCGCCGAGTCGGTGAGCGGCTGGTACACCACTTGGTGGAAGCGGCTCGCGAGCCCGTTCGGGAACACGGTCGTGACCTGCATGTCGATCAAGGTCCGCCGATCGCGGCCCATCGCGGGCGCGTCTTTCTGGGCGAGAAATTCCTTGGCCGGGTGGCTGTAGATCTCGTCCGGGCGCGGCTTCTCGGGCTCGGTGTGGGCCACGTACTCGCGCACGTCTTTCTCTTGCGGGCGCAGCTCGAGCACCTTCTTGAGGAGGCGCATCTGCTCTTCGGTGTTGCCGCCCACGGCGTACACGTTGGCGAGCGCGCGCATCGCGTCGGTGTCTTCGGGGGCGAGCTCTAGGGCCTTTCGGTACGACGCGATCGCCTTCGGGCGATCCCCGAGCGCGATGTACGTGCGCGCCGCTTGCGCCATCGTGCCCGAGCTGTCCGGGTTCGCGGCGACGAGCCGGTCGACCCAGTGCCCCGCGCTCGCGCCATCACGACGAGCGAGCGCAACGTCGAGCTTTCGCTGGGCAATTTGCGGGTCGTCGAAGCGAAGCGCCGCATAACGATCCTCGACCACCTCCGCCTCGCTGGTGCGGTTCAAGTCTTCGAGCGCGCTCGCCGTCGCACGGAGGAGCGCGACCGACTTGGGCCTCTTCGAGAGGGCACGCTCGAGGAGCGCGAGCGCCGTCTCTTTCAGGTTCGCCTCGGCGTAGAGCTCCACCCGCGCGAGGGTGGCGCGCACGTTGTCCGGATCTTGCGCGAGCACCTTGTCGTAATAGGGAATCGCGTCGCGGAAGTTCGCGCCCTGCCGCGCATGGGCCGCGCGCGCCAAGAGCACGTCGAGCTTCTCTTCCGGGGTCGACGTCTTCTTCGCGAGCTCCTCGGCGCGATCGAGGAACGTGGCTTCTTGGTTTCGCCCCTCGGTCAAGTCCGCGGAGAGCAAGAGCCGGCTCACGGTGGGGGCCTTGTCGGCGGCTTTTCGCGCCATCGCACGCGCCATGTGCTCCGCCGGGTCGTCGGACGAGGTGAGCAGCAAGTAGCGCGCATACGCCTCGAGCATCGCCGGGTCGTCGCCCTTCACGAGCTTCTCGAACGCGGGCACCGGGCCATCGAGCGCGCCACCTTCGGGCTTCGTGCCGTCCTTCTTGAACTTCTGCGCGGCCGCCTCGGAGGCGAGCTGGGTGTCGGCCGAGTAGCGCAAAAACGTATCTTTTCCGCCATCTTGCGCGCCGACGCGGAGCGAGAAAATCGCGCCGTCGTCGTCTCCGCACGACTTCACGGTGAGGCGGTTTTGGCCTTCACGGAGCACCACTTTGGTCGCGAAGCGTTCGGCGTCGAGGGAGCGGTATTTGGTGTCCTCGAGGACCTTCTCGCCGTTCCAGAAGACCTTCGTCGCGCCCGCGCTCCCGAGCCACAGCGACACGGTCCGGGCCTTCGCGTCTTTGCGTGTATCTTGCACGAACGTAGTCGCGTACGAGCACGTCTTCTCGCTCGGCCGAACGAGGGCGCCCACGTCGAGCCAGCCGTAGGGCGCCACGTCCGGGATCGCGCGCCAGCGCACGGCGCGCTCTTTACCGTCGTAGGTGCGGCCCGCGTTGAGGGGCTCTTTCATGTCTTCTTCGGGGCCGAAGGGGCGGTCGAAACCGGCTTTGCCCTCGTTGTCGAAGGGACCCACCACGAGCCATTTTCCCACGTAACCGAGGTTCGCGACCCGCGCGCGGGCGCCGTCGAAATCGCCGCGTCGGCGTCGCGCATACGAGCCGAGGAGGCCGGCGTAAACGCGGGCAGCGGGCGTGAGGGCGCGGTCTTCGGCGAGGTCGTCGAGCGCCTCGGAGAGCTCGGCGGGATCCCCCTGGTCGTACTCTTGCCACAGCGTGCGGAGCGCGGTGTAGACGAGCGGCCCTTTCGCCGACCGTGCAGCGTCGCGGAGCTTGGCGATCTTCGCGAGCCGTTCTCCGAGGCGCTCTCCGGTCGCGGCCTGGGAGGAGCCGGGGGCGATGGCGAACGTGACGGCGAGAGCGACGACGGTCCCGAGCCCGAGGCTCGTTCGGGAGAGTTTCACCCCGAGGTTTTCGGCCCCGCGGCGCCCCTTCGTCAAGCGAAGCCTGCGGTTGGAAGCTCAGCCCCGCTTGGCCAGCTCTGCCTCAAGCTCGGCGATTCGAGCGAGGGCGGCCTCTTTTGCGGCACGTTCGGCCTCTTTTGCGGTCGTCCAGAAGCGCGTGCCCTCCCGATCTTCGGCGATTCGCAGCTTCCGACCTTCTGAACGCGCGGGCACCGTGTACTCTACAAGCGTTTCCTCGGCGCCTGATCCCACACAAAAAGCCTAACACGGAGGGGGCGGGGGGCACTTCGGCGCTCGATGTGCCGATTGTTTTTCGCATCGGGCCGAGGGTTGCTATACCGGCGCCCCGTATGCTTCGCGGGCTCATCAAGACGATCCGCCCACACCAGTGGGTGAAGAATCTCTTCGTCCTCGCGCCGATGTTCTTCCACAAGGACGTCTTCGTGACGGGCCCCGGCGGCGTACCCGCGCTGAACCTCATCGTGACCGGCCGCGCGCTCGTCGCGACCTTCGTTTTTTGCCTGCTCGCGGGCGCCGTTTACACCATCAACGATCTCGTCGACGTGGAGGCCGATCGCATCCACCCGGTGAAACGCAAGCGCCCCATCGCCAGTGGCGAGGTCTCGCTCCCGGTCGCGAAGGGCATGGCGGTGGGTCTCGTCGTGGTGTCGCTCTCGATGGCGGCGCTGGTCGACTACCGTTTCGCGGCGGTCGCGCTCGTCTATTTCGTGGAGAACTGCGCCTACAGCTTCAAGCTCAAGAAGGTCGCGTTCTTGGACGTGGGGCTCATCGCGTTCGGGTTCGTGCTGCGCGTGCTCGCCGGCGGCTACGCCACGAACACGCCGAAGATCTCGTTTTACATGATCGCCTGCACGGCCCTCTTGGCGCTCTTTTTGGGCTTCGGGAAGCGTCGTCACGAGCTCGAGGGTGAGCACGCCGGCAAGCAGCGCGCGGCGCTCGAGGCCTACACGAAGACCTCACTCAACGTGGCGCTCGGCATCACCGGCACCGCCACCGCCGTCACCTACGTGGCCTACACGCTCGACCCGGCGACCCGCGATTTTTTCCACTCCGACAGCCTCTGGATGACGGTCCCCTTCACGATCTTCGGGATTTTCCGCTTTCTCATGCTCGTCTCGGGCAAGGCCGGTCGTGGAAAGCGGGCCGAGAGCCCCACCCAAGACATGCTCCGCGACGTGCCCTTCGTGCTGAACCTCGTGCTCTGGATGATCGTGGTCGTCGCGGTGGTGTACCGCCTCCGTCCGGGCAGCTGAGCCGGCACCACCGCGTGGCACCTCGTGGTCTCGGGGCGTAAGATCACCGCACCGATGAGCGACAAGCCCCACCACATGAGCGCACCCGGTCCGTTCCTGGCGGAGCAGCTCAAGTCGAAAGATCCGTACGAGCTGTCGAACGGGCACGCGCTCTTCGCGCCGCCCACGGGCCAGCGGGGAGGCAAGAGCAACCTCGAAGGTGGCAAGGTGCTCGCGACGGATCCGGCCGTAAATTCTGCAGGGATCGATGTCGGCTATTCGTCCAAGCCGAAAGACTTGAGGGCGCCCGATATCTCCATCGGAAACGTGGAAGATGCACCTGGTTGGGCCAAGGCCGCTCCGCCGCTCGCGGTCGAGTACGCCGACGTAGGGCAGGACGAGGTCGAGCTCAAAAAGAAGATCTCAGAGCTGTTCGAGGCCGGGACCCAGTTCATTTGGGTGGTTCGTTTGGCGGCGCCGGAGCGCCACGTGGAGGTTCACGAGCCCGGAAAGCTCCGTCAGATCCGCCGCGCCGGCGAGCTACTCACCGCTCCGGGCATCCTCCAGAACGCCGTCCTCGTCGAGTCGTTGTGGGACGCCGCAGCGGCGAACGCGGCCACCCTCCGCAACCTGTTGAACCGGCACGGCTACGAGTCCCTCGATGCCGTGCGCGTCGAAGGCCGCGAAGAAGGCCGAGAGGAAGGCCGAGAGGAAGGCCGAGAAGAAGGCCGAGAAGAAGGCCGAGAAGAAGGCCGAGAAGCCGCGCTCGAGCTTGCCCTCGACCTCGCGCGGAGCACGCTCGTCAAGGTGGCGGAGGCACGCGGTCTCACCCTCGACGACGCCGCGCGATCGCAAATCAACGCGGAAAAGTCGTTGTCCACGTTGTCGGAGTGGACCACCCGGGCGGCCACGGTCGCGGCGGGCTCGAACCTGTTCTGATCCGCAATCCGCGACGGACGTGCAGTTGCGGTCCTCCGCGATTCTCGCTAGAACCGCTGTCCCTCGGGGCTAACCCCCCGTTTCTCGAGAGAATTGGAGATCCCATGGCGCGTGTGACCGTCGAAGACTGCCTCGAGCGTGAAGAGAACCGCTTCGCCCTCGTTTTGCTCGCCGCCCAGCGGACCCGCCAGCTCATGAAGGGCCAGCCCTCGCTCGTCCCCTCCAAGAACAAGGCCGCCGTCACGGCGCTCCGTGAAATCGCCGCCGGCAAGGTCCACTACGACCGCGCCGCGAACGACGTCGTGTCCGAGTGGATCGACGCTCAGGCCCGCTCGAGTCAGTGAAAGAAAAACGAGCCTCGTCGAAAGCCCAGCCTCGAAAGCTCGGGCCCACGTCGAAGCCCGCGCGCGCGGAGGCTGCCGGAAAACCGGTAGATCCGCGCGCTTCTCTTTTGCGTCTCGGCTCCTTCGCGCACTACGCCGACCCGGCCTACTACGCGAAGACCTACGCCGCGCGAACGAGCGACGTTCGATATTACCTGGACGAGGCCCTCGCCGCGGGCGGCCCAGTGTTGGAGCTCGGCGCGGGGAACGGGCGAATCACGCTTCCGCTCGCGCATGCGGGGGTGAAAGTCACCGCCGTCGATCACTCGAAGCCCATGTTGGACGATCTCCGCGCGCGCCTCACGAAGGTGCCAAAAGAGGTCGCCGATCGCGTCACCATCGTGCAGGGCGACATCCGCGAGGTGGCGCTTCGTCGCAAGTTCGCGCGCGTGTTTTGCCCATTCAATACTGCGCTTCATCTCTACACGCGGAGCGACGTCGAGCGCTTCTTCGCGACCGTGAAGCGGCACCTCGCGCCGAAGGGCGAGCTCGTGGTCGACCTCTCGATCCCGGTCGCGGAGAACCTCGCCCGTGATCCGGAGGCGCCTTTTGGAGCGCCCCCGTTCCGTCATCCGACGGAGGGCAAGGTTCGATACAAGGAGCTCTTCGATTTTGATCCCGTGAGCCAAGTGCTCATGATCACGATGCAGTTTTTCCCGGACGACAAGGCGCGCCCCGCCTTCGCGACGCCCCTCGCGCACCGTCAGTTTTTCCCGCAAGAGTGGGAGTCGTTGCTTCACTACAACGGCTTCACCAACCTCCGCGTATTCGGAGATTTCACGCGCGAGCCGCTGACCCGCGACTGCGACGTGATGGTGTGGCACGCGCAGGCTCCCATCTCCGAGGCGAAGCGGAGGCCGCGGTGAGCACGCTCGCGGATCGTCTCGCGGAGGTGAAGGCGCGCATCGAAGCGGCCGAGGTAGCGTCGGGACGCGAGCCCGGATCCGTGAAGCTCGTGTGCATCTCCAAGTTTCACCCTGCGAGCGCGATCCGCGAGGCCTACGCGCTGGGCGAGCGTCGTTTCGGGGAGAGCTACGCGAAGGAGCTCGCCGAAAAAGCCGAGGAGCTGGCCGATCTTACGGACCTCGAGTGGCATTTCGTGGGGCACCTCCAAACGAACAAAGCGAAGCTCGTCGCGAAGGCCGCGCGGGTGGTTCATTCGCTCGATTCGGCGACCCTCGCGCGCGAGCTCTCGAAGCGGTTCGTCGCTGCGGGGCGCGAGGGCACGCTGCGTGTGCTCCTCGAGGTGAACGTGGGCGGCGAAGCGCAGAAGCACGGCGCGAGCCCTTCGGAGGTGCCGGAGCTGCTCGCCGCGGCGAGGGCCGAGCCGTCGCTCGAGGTGGTGGGGCTCATGACGATGCCTCCGGCCGACGATCTCGACGCTGCAAAACGTGTATTTTCCACCCTTCGTACGCTTCGGAACGTGGTCGACGGCGGGCTCGCGGAGCTCAGCATGGGGATGAGCGGCGATCTCGACGTTGCGGTGGCCGAAGGTGCGACCTACGTCCGGGTCGGCACCGCGATTTTCGGCGAGCGCGGCTGAGGGCCGTATTTCTCGAGGTATTCGCGTGACACTACGCCACGGATGGCGCGATCCGAGCAGTAGTCGCGCGTGGGTGTTGCGGCTGTTACGCGAGAAGGTGCGCGGGAGGCGGCCTTTTTTTTGGCTCACGGCGCCGAGAGGCTAAACTTACGACCTCGTTTCGCCCGCGGCGGGGAGCCGCACGACCTCGGAGACTGCATGACGCGCACGCTTGGATCGAAATTTCCGACATGTCTCGGCACCCTCGCGCTTTTGGCGACGGTAGCCATCGCGACGAACGCACACGCTGACGACGCCGACACGAAGCACGAGGCGGGGGTCGCGCTCGTGAAGCAGGGACAGAACGAGGCGGCGCGGATACAGCTCCTGCAGGCGCTCGGGTTACGTCCGATGGCGAAGACCATGTTGAACCTCTGCGTGGTCGAGCAGCAGATGAAGCTCGAGACGGAGGCGCTCAAGCACTGCCTTCAGTTCATCGACGCGAAGGACGCCGATCCGGCGATGGTTCAGACCGTGAAGGACGGAATTCTTCACGAGCTGGAGCAGGCGACGGGGAAGCTGACGATCGTGAGCGAGGCTGGGCAGAAGGTGGAGATCGACGGCCGGGTGGTCGGCACTGCGCCGATCTCGAACGCCGTGCTGGTGAAGGTGGGCGAGCACACGTGCACCGCGGGTGCGAAGACCATCAAGGTCGTGGTTCATGGTGGGGAGAACGTGACGGTGAAGTTGGTTCACGACGCACCGCCACCGGAGATGACGAAGCCGAGCTGGCTCGCCCCTGGCATCCTCGCGGGTGTCGGCGTAGCGGGCATTGGTGCGGGCGTTGTTTTGGGCATCGTGGCGAGTGGCAAGGCGAGCACGCTGAACGGTGCGCAGGCCGAGGGGCGCACGTGCACGGGCACGGCCGACCCCGCGTGCGACGATTTGAACAGCGCGCTCTCGGGCGGCAAGGGAATGCGCACGGGTTCGTACATTGCGTATGGCGTTGGTGGCGCGGCGCTTCTCGGGGCGGTCATCGCGACCATCGTGTTGAAGCCTTGGCAGGAGCGCCCCGTGGAAACGGCACGAGCGACGGGAGTGAAGAGTGCAACCCTGGTCCCGTTGGTCGAGCCCGGTCGTGGCGAGCTCATGATCACGGGGAGGTTTTGAGATGAAGCGGTCTTCCTTTTTCGTTGGAATTTTGGGAGTCACCTTCGCCGCCACCGCGGCGTTCGTGGGCTGTGCGAGCTTTCAGGCAGATATTTGTGCTTATGGGGTTTGCAAAGAGGGGGACGGGAGTGTCGTGGGGGATGCTGACGCGTCGTCGGAGGGGGGGCTTCCCGATACGAATGTTCGGGACTGTCCGAACAACGACGACCCGCTTTCGGTCCCCGAAAAGTGTTTTGACGACGTGAAGTTCGCGTTCGTGAACGCGGCCGCACCGGCGGGGGGAAACGGAACGAAAGCGAACCCCTTCCAGAAGCTGGCCGACGCGTTGGCGGGGGCGAAGCCCGGTATCGCGATGGCGCAGGGCGAATACAAAGAAGCACTCG
This sequence comes from Myxococcales bacterium, assembly GCA_013297655.1. Taxonomy (GTDB): domain Bacteria; phylum Myxococcota_A; class Polyangia; order Polyangiales; family Polyangiaceae; genus JAAFHV01. The sequence goes on from JAAFHV010000005.1 coordinate 73,287, forward strand.
TGGTGGAGCGTGGCGTCAAGATCTTCGGCGGCCTCGCGCCTAGCTTCGTGGCGCGCGGTGAGGCGACCACGATCGCGAGCGGCGGACCGGTCGGGCTGAGAGTGAAGACGGACGCGCTGCTGAGTTCCGTGTCGGTGCGCGCGGAAGCTGCGACGGAAGATGGGGGATCCAGCGTGGGTATCCTCGCAGAGGGCGTGCTCACGCTCGTGAACGGGACGGTTACCGCCGGCGCCGGGAAAGCGGGCGGAAAGGGGGCGGACGGAGCCAACTACGTCGCGAGTTTGCCCCAGAACGACCCGGCGGTGAGAGGCAACGACGCCATGGCGAACGCCGGCGGCGTTGAAAAGATTTGCGCCGTCTACTGCAACGATTTTGCCTCGTCGACCGTAACGGGCGGTGCCGGCGGCGGCGGTTCAGCAACCGTGTCGAACCCGACCAACGGCGGTTCGGGCGCCCCCATGGGCATCGACAACCGCGGCATCTACAATAGCGGAGTACCCAGTTGCACGCCCGGCCAAGCCGGCATGGTCGCAGCGAACGTGAACGGCGGAAAAGAGGCGGGCTTCCCGTTAGCAATCGAAGGTGGCGCGATCACGGCGACCAAGGGCGTGGATGGAGTGACCGCGAAGCCCGGTCAAGGCGGGGGTGGCGGGGCCGGGATGCTGTCTGCGTCCGCGAGAGGAGGCGGAGGCGGAGGAGGATGCGGTGGCTGCGGTGGCGGTGCCGGCAAAGGCGGACAAAGCGGCGGCTCGAGCATTGCCGTCCTTCTGTTGGCACCCGGTGCCAAAATAACGGGCACCACGCTTGTCACCGGATTGGGCGGAGCTGGCGGTCCCGGCGGTGCGGGCCAGACAGGACAGCTCGGCGGCGACCGTGGCGAAGCGGTGACCGGTGGTGATGGATGCCCTGGCGGCCGCGGTGGCACCGGCGGGCACGGCGGCGGAGGCGGAGGCGGTGCCGGCGGACACTCCGTCGGGGTTGCCTATCGAGGCGCCCGCCCGGCGATCGAGGGGTTGGTTCCCAAGATCCCCTCTGGCCCAGCAGGTGGTGGCGCTGGCGGCACGACGGGCGCAGGCGCCACGGCCGCGGGGACGGGGGCGCAAGGCCTGAATCAAGCCGAGCTCATGATTCCGTAGTTGGAGCTCTCCCAAAGCACTGAGCATCGGAGGCGCTCCGTCGCGATGAGGACTACCCCAACGTGAGCCGATGAGGAGTAGGCCTGGTGCTACCCTAACTGGGACTGGGCCGGCAGCGAACGAACGTCACTCGGGAGAAAACGGATGCCATCGTTCGGGATACCGGCTCGCGAGGTAGCCAGACTCCGCCTCGCGACCGGATTCGTGGTCTCGCTGACGCTCTTTAGCGCGGTGATGCTCATCGGCCTCATCGTTCGCGGTCTGGCGCAAGGCGCGGGATTGCACGCTCCGGGCCGAGTCAGCGACATCGCGCTCTATCTTCTTGGGGTCGTGTCGCTCGGGTGCATTATCGTCGGCATTTTGGCGATCTACGCGCGCGTTTCGGCGCCGCCGATCGCCGAGCGGGCAGACGACTCCGTGACCGAACCCAATGAGCACCACGCCGACGGTTTCCTCGATCGCGACCTGACGGTGCCCGTGGCCGAGGAGGGCGTGGTCGAGGTGGCCTTCACGGCCGAAGAGCTCGCGGAGGCCCGCTACGATGCCGAGTACGAGAAGCTCTTCGCAGCGTGCGCGCTCACGACGGGCAAGCGATTCGCCGCAGCGGCCGAGGCCTTCGCCACGGTTCGGGAGGAGCACCTTCGTCCGGAGCTTCACGAGCTGTTTTATGATCTGCGTCAGAGGGTCTGCAACGTGCTCGCGGCTCTCCGGCGACTACCTCCCGGCGCGTCCGCGCGGCACGTGCCCTCGGGCGACGCGGATACGGACCATCGCAGCCTCCTGCGCAGCGCCCTCGACGAGCCCGGTGGTGCCGAGGTCGTCGTCGAGATCCTCGAGAACATGTGCGACAAGGCCTTCGACGCCATCCTCTATGGCGAGGCACTCGAGCGACTCGGGAGGGTACGCGACGCAGAGGCGGCCTACTTTCGAGCGCGTGAGAGAGGGCAGCACCGGAACGAGCTCGCCGCGCGAATCGCGAGGAACAGGATCGACGAGATGCTTCGCGTTCAGCAGCCGGACACGTACGCGATGCTCGAGGAGATGCAGCGGCAGAACGTTTCGATGTGGTCCACCGTGCAATGGGACAGGGAGACCAAGGTCTTGACGGTGATCCCTGATTGGATTCCAAAATGCAGCACGAACGTCGAACCGAGGCGCGCTTAGACGACGTCGTCGAATGCGCCACGGAGTCCAATTCTCTGCAACCGTAGGACGCGCCGTCGCCATCAGCGGTGCACCGAAAATCAAAGATTCCTAGCGACCGAAGACGTACCAAATAAGCGTGAGCCCTATCGTCATCGCGATCGTAAACGAGAACACCGCCGAGACGACCATCCGCTTCGTAACCAGGGGACGAGGCTTCTTCGGATAGGGCACTTCACGGTCGTAGAAAGCCTCCGGCTCGCCCGCTCCGCCCTCGTTGCCCGACGGCGGGGGCTCGCCGACATCTCGAACGGCGCCGCTCGCGGGGCTGGCCACGCGCCTACCATCGCGCGCGAGAGGCTGTTCGGCGAAAGCGGGAGCCACGCTGTCGCTCTCGTGCGCCGACTTCATTGTCGCGTCGAAACCTCCTGCGGCGCCTTGGAAGAGCGGCGTCCCAAGATTGTTTGCCAAAGGCAATACGACCACCGGAAGAGGCATGACCTCGGTTCGTGCGTGCGCGACCGCGTCGCGCGCCGGCTCTTCGCTCTCCGCGCGCGCCCCTCGGCCGCAGAGCACCGTATGCTTCGAGAGGTTCGGCTCCGCAAGAATCTCCCGCAGCGTATTTGCCACGACATCCATCGGCGGCCGCCGCCTCGGGTCCTTGTCGAGCATGCCCTCTACGATCTTGCCGAGCGCGCGCGGACAATCCTCCACGATGCCCGCGAGCGGGGCCGGTACCTGCTCGAGCTGGGCGTACATGATCGACTGTCGCGTAGTCTTGTCGTGATACGGGTGATACCCCGCGAATGTCTCCCAGAGCACCAGGCCTAGCTGGTAAACATCGGTCTTCGGCGACGTTCTGCCGGTGTATTGCTCGGGTGCGGCGTAGTGCTCCGTGCCCAAAAAGTCGTCGCTCGTCACGGAGGTGAGCGCCTCGCAGAGCTGTGAAATGCCGAAATCGAGCACCTTCGCGGAGAGCTTTCCGTTCGCGTCTACCGCCGCAAACAGGTTCGCCGGCTTCACGTCGCGATGAACGAGGCCCACGGTGGCGCTCGAATAGCTCAGCGCGTCGGCGACCTCGGCGAAGAAACGAACCGCGGTCCTGCGGCGAAGCGACGCCGTGGGGCTCGCCAACAAGTCGCCGAGCGAGCTTCCCTCCATGTACTCCATGAGCAAATAGGGAAGGGCGGGGCGGGTGCCTTCGGCCATGGTTACGTCGGTATGAAGGAGCTTGACGATGTGCGGGTGAACGAGCATCGCCATGAGCTGCACTTCTTTGACGAACCGAGCCATCGCCCCTTCGTTCCGGACCAGCTCCGGGTGGAGAACTTTGATGACCTGCTTCTGCCGCGATACCTCGTTGACGACGAGGTGAACCTCGCCTTGCCCTCCGCGGCCGAGCACCCGTTCGACACGCAGCTTCGTACCCGGAAGAAGCTCTCCCGAGGCGAAGTATGCTGACGAAAGAGACTGGCCGATGCTCATGCCGACAGGCGTAAGCTAGCGCGCGATCGCGGCAAGCAGAAGTGAAAGCGCGACGCTCCCGTTCCGAGTGAGCTCCACCGCTCAGCCAGTCGGCGGGCCCGAGCAGCGGGCGCGCGTGAGGGGGTCTGGAGGGCTTGTTGGCTCACCGCGCTCGAAGCACCGCTACAGCGGGCCATTGGTTCGTGGTATTCGCCGCGAGCCGCCTCGTGGCCAGGCGCGTGGACATCGTTGTCCAGGCGCCTGGAGATGGCCACGTGCGGCCGAACGAGAGCATTCGACGAGCCTTATCCGTTTTGGTGAACAACCGTGGACCTCGAAGCGCAGCTCAGGCGGGCCATCGCTTGGAGCGCTTCAGCTCGTCGCGGAGCGTACTCAGCTCGTCGACCCCGGCAGCGGAGAGGAACGTGCGTCGGTCGTCGCTCAGCGAAATCCCGAGGACCTCGCACAGATCTTCGACCGCGATGCGCAGCCCCTTCGCCTCACCCCGTGCCTCGCCCCGTGCCTCGCCCCGTGCCTCGCCCTCCAGGCGAGCAGCCGTCATCTCGATTTTGTACGTCGTGAGGGCGAGCTCGCGCTGCCTTGCCAAGACCTGGGCTTCGGGATCTGCGGAGAGACGCTCGAGGACGTTGGTTGCAGCGCGGATGGCAGAGTCGCTCATGGCTAGGTCCTCGATCTCAGCGTCGGTTGTTGCGGCGAAGAAGCGGCTCCAGCGTACGACGGCGGCGTCGCCGGCGCGTTCCGATTCGGCGAGCCCTTCGAGCGCGGGCAGCTCGATGACGTGCATCTCGAGCGACTCGGTGAACCGAGCATGGTTGTGGCGTTCGAGGAGTTGGAAGATGGAATGAAGGCGCGCGTTCGGCCCCTCGCCGAGCTCGCGATAGTCCAAGAAGAGGACGCTGATGACCGGCCTGAGCGCGTGGTAGTCGGCCCCCCGCTCGAGCTGCTGGCTGAACGTCCTCGCCCAGTAGTAGAGCGCGCGATCCCGAAACGCAGGGCGCTTCTCGGACTGCATCTCGACGTCGAGGAGGGTGCCATCCTCGAGGACGGCGAGAAGATCGAGGACGATTCCCTTGTCGAGCACGGCCTCGCCCCGCACCTCTGGGTTGAGGACGGTCACCTTCGCGATCGGGCTCTTTGGGCGGAGCACGGCGGTCAGGAGTGCCCGAAGAACATAAGGGCTCTCCGGATCGGTCGTGAGCAAGAGCTTGAAGACGACATCGAGCGTGGGGTCGAGCAAGCGTCGCATCGCGTCCGGTGAGAGTATCCCCTGCGGGCGAGCGTCGCCAGGGCGGTGAGCCTCTGCGCACCGAAGTCGCTGTCGTCGTACCGCGTAGCCGCGGCGCCCGACGCGCGGCGAGAGGCGGGCGAGTGGGCACTCTGCCTCCCTTGCTGGCGCGGAAGAGGGCGTTACCTAAATCGAATGGAGCCGAGCCTGATCGTCGAGGACTCGTGCGGCCGCGCATGGACCCTTCGGCCCGGATGCGACACCGATCCCGAAGGCAGCGCGCGAATCGCTGAGAGCGTTGTGGTGTCGCTCGTTGGTTCCGTTCGGCACCGCGGCCCCTTCGAGCTCGCGCGCCTCCTCCGCTTCTGCGCGGAAGTCCGGTCTCCTCAGGAGCGGGGCGTCGTTACCCTTGAGCGAGGCCGGATGTGGCCTAGCGGCAGCGACTACCCTGTTGCAGTGCGATGGTAACGGCCGGTTCGATCGCTAGTTTCGGTCAATTCGGTGCCATCGCGCGACCTAGGCTTCGCAACGGCACGCGATGACATCGCACACCTCCGATCGACGCGGTTGGCTCCTTCTTCTCGGCACGCTCGCCGTGCTCGCGGTCCTCATCGTCGCGGTGGCGTGGCGCGTATCGGCGCCGGATCGTTCTCCCTCGAGCGAGCTTGGCTGTCATGACGAGCGGCCGCCGAGGCTCTTGTCTCGGCCTCCGCCCGGAGGTGGCGCGCGTCAGCTCGCGCTCGCGGGGGACACGAGCTGCAGCACCATGCGCGACGGGTCCGTGTGGTGTTGGGGCGCGCCGGCGACGGGTGGAGCCGTGAATACTAACGTCGCTATGGGCATGATTCAGCTCCTCCCAGCAGCCGAGCGCCGGGGCTTCGTCCTCGGCAAGGCTGGCCGATGCGACATCGCCGCGGAAGGCCCCGCTCATTGCTCTACCTCGACAGGCGAGGCATTCACGATCGCAGCGCCGAAGAAGGTCGCGATTGGCGACGATCACGCGTGTGCGATCTCCCGTGAGGGCTCGCTTCGCTGCTGGGGCGATAATGCGTTCGGCCAGCTCTTCGAGGCGAGCTCAGGGCCCACGAGTATGCGCGACGCTGGGGCGACCGTCACGAACGTGCGCGACGTCGCGGTTGGCCCCGGGTTCACCTGTGTCGTCCGAGATCACGGGGCAATCGAATGCCGCGGCGTCGGCCAAGGTGCCGCGGCGCGCCTCGCGTTATCGCGAATGTCCGGGGCCAAAGCCGTCGCGACGGGGGAGTCTCACGCCTGCGCGCTCGTGGAGGGAGATCGCGTCGTGTGTTGGGGAAAGAACGCTCTCGGTCAATTGGGGGATGGGACCACGATTGACCGCGAAACGCCAGTCGAAGCTCGTCTGCCCGCGCGTGCGTCGCAGATCGTGGCGTCTGGGAAGCGTAGCTGCGCCATCGTCGATGTGGGATCTCCGTATTGTTGGGGAGAGGACTCGAGCGGCCGTTCGAGCCCAACCCCCGTCGCCATCCGCGCGTACGCGGCGGGGCAGGAGACTAGGTCAATCGCCGATGCCGACGCCGTAGCGCTCGGAGTGAATCACGCGTGCGCTCTGCGTCGCAACGGCGCTGTCGCCTGCTGGGGCAACAACACCCAAGGGCAAGTTTCGCCCAAGCTCGATCTTCAAGCAAGCGGCGGCCAAAGCTCTCACTCCTGCGACCGCGTGACGTGGAGCGAGCCGTCCGGTAGCGAGTCTGCGGTCGATGTGTTCTGGGGCCGCCCGTGAGATGAGCTGCTCTGCGCGCTGTCGTTGGTGACTTTCCCGGCTTCAGGTCGCGATGAATCACTAGCACAACCAGAAATAGTGATATGCGGTCGCGCGTCGTGGATTTAGCCGTCTCTCGTTGTTGCGGGGTCTTATTTAACTAAGCCGCTCGGCGGCCAGAACACCTTCTGCGGGAGTGTCACGCCCGTGCTTTCGACCCAATAGGCATGTTCTCCGGGCCCCATGTTCGTCAGATAGGGCTCCGTGTAAGCCGTGACCTGATCGTACCCGTTGTAGCCCCAACAATAGACCTCGCCCGGCGACGCGATGGCACAGGCGTGCGCGTCGCCGACGGCGAGATCGACCACGCTCGTCGCGAACGGTCCCGGATACGGAGGGCTTCCAGGAACAGGGCCCTCGAGCTCGGATTGGTCCCAACAAGCGACGGTGGCACCCGCGAGGAGCGCGCACGTGTGCGCGTGAAACGCTGCGATCCGTTCGGCTCGCGCGGGGAGCACGACGGGCCGAGGGCCCTCCCATTCGATCATCGATGCATCCGTTGCTGGCGAAGTCCTCCAACACTCTACGGCGCCACTCGCCCTCCGCGCGCAGGCGCCGTGATCACTCGCTATCAGCTCTCGCACGGCATCGGCGCTCGCCGGAAGCGCGAATGGGGCTCTGCGCGCCGTGGGCCCGGAGCTCGACAGAAAGTCCGCGCGGCAGAGGATCTCGCCCGTACGTCGGGCGACGCAAGTGATGCCATTCGCGACGGCCACGTGCGTGACAGCAAACGAGCCATCGAGACGGAGCGAGGGCTCGTTCGAATCGGCGGTGTCTTCTCCGAAGAGTGGACCCCTCGCATGTTCGCCCCAACACCAGAGCTCTCCCCCTCGCCGCACGAGGCACCCGTGCTTCTCACCGATCGCCACTTGCTCCGTCTCGCTGAGGTGGAATTGTTCACCGTGGGGGAGGGTGCAGATCGCCGTCGCGTGACTGTCTATCTCGCACACGCCGGCGCGCCCGAACGCGAACCCACTCCGGTCGCCAGGCTCGCGAACTTTCGTAGGGAGTCTAGGCTTTGGCGGCCACTTCTTCTCCGTGGGCTCCGTCGCGGGCGCCGGCCCCATCCAAGGAGCGCCCCAGCACCACACCGATCCATCTCGCATGAGGGCGCAGCTCGTCCTCTCCCCGAGCATTAACGCGCGAGCGCCGCCGCCTGGAGTGGGCCCCGACACGGGCAGCGTAGGCTTTGCGTGGCGCTCTTCTTGCCACTGAGCGATGGTCCGCCGGTGCGCCCAACCCGCCCAACCCACGACCGCTGAGAAGAGCACGCAGACGGAGAGACCGACCGCGACGGTAGACCACGGGCGCCTGCCAACGGTCACGGGCGGCCTCGTCGTGTCGCGAAGTCGCGTATTCCGATGAGGGCCTATCCGAGATCCATCACTCATCGTGCTTCGGTCCGAAGTGCGACCGCACATGTTGTACCCGAACACTCGTCCAAACGTCCGGCAGCTACTTCTCTTCCACGACGACTCGAGGAAACTCGCTGAGCTCTTCCTTGTCACCGCCGACCGCCTCCTCGACGAGCTCCTCGACCACGGGCCAACGGTCGACCCCCATCTCGCGCGTCCACACGGTGCCGTCGTCGCGCAGGCCCCAGCGTCCACGCGCCGCCATCCACTGCGTACGCCGGAGCGTCCACCAGCCGACACGGGCGACCCCCGCACGGGTGAGGTAGGAGTCGTAGTCGTCGATGGTCTTGATATTTCGGACGTCGTCGAACGGGCGCGTGGGGAGTCGCGTAAAGTATGCGGGCCCCGTGCCCATGGTGGGCTTTGCCGTGGTCACGTAAGTGAGCGACCCCCAACAGCGGGCGGTGCCGTCAGCGAGGGCCACGCACGTGCCATAGCCGTCGAGCCCATACCCAACGGAAATCGAGGTCGCGTTCGATATGCCAACTACCGCGCGCGGCACCGCACGGTCGACGAGCGTCCCGTCGCCGAGCTGCGCGAAGTTGTTCCTACCCCAGCAGTGGACCGTTCCGCTCTCGGCGAGAGCGCAGGCGTGCTCGGCGGATACTTTGATATCGGCGATGCGCCCGAGCCCTCGAACCTTCGTTGGAGCCAAATCCTCCACCGCGTCGTCGCTCGCCCACGGAAGGCGGGATTTAGGACTGGTCCCCCAACACGTCACCGAGGCGTCGCGGAGGAGGGCGCACGCGTATTCCGCGCTCAGCGCGACCTTCTTTACGTTCACCACCGGGCCTATTTTTGGCACCCACGGAGGCCTGGTACTCCAGCAGCGCGTGGACCCGTCGAGGAGCACCGCACAGGCGTCGGTCTGGGATGCGTCGATCGATGCTCCGTCTATGATTCCCGGAACATAGCTGAGCACACGATCCGCGAGGCACACCGCGCGCCCGTCGACCAGCACCGCGCAGAAGTTGGACACAGAGGCCGAGCCGGACGACAAGCTGCGCGCTCGGATCGGGACGAGGCGCTTCGCGGGAACTGGGGCCGGAGCCGAGGAGGACGCCGAGGGCGCAGCGGGAGCGGAGGCCACCAACGGAGCGCCATGGGCCGAACCGGACACCGCAAGTGAAGGCATTGGTGCGGCCGCGATACAGGCTTTGTTCTGCATGGATCGGTCGCCAGAAGCAGGCACCGGCGCGCACGACGGCAATCCCGCGAGGCAGGGAGTCAAGAGCGCGCCGAGGCAACCGAGCACCGCGCCGACGCGCCTACGATTCATCATTGGCATTATTCCTCCTCCCGATACACGGGGCCGGTCTCGGGCGGGGCCGGCGCAACGTAGTGCTCGTCCTCCACATAGCCGCAGCGCACGTTCTGGTCGCTCGCGAGCGCGCAGGCCCATTTGGCGTCGCGGACGAGGGCGCTCGCGTTCGTGAGCTCGAGCGTCCCGCAGCGCACCCTTCCCCCGAACGTGAGGGTGCACTCGGTCCCGTAATAGGCTTTGAAGCCGGAGGGGTTTCCCGGGAGAGGCACTGGCACTGCGACGTGGCCGTCCATTGGTTGCAGAAATTCGGTGACGTGCCGTGTCTCGGGCCGAGGCCATAGGACCCGGCCCCAGCAGCGAGGGGCCCCTGTTCGCAACAAGGCGCAGTTTGCCCCGTCCCACGCGAAGAGGTGCATGGCTGGCCCGAGCCCCTTCACTGGCGCGGCGTCGCGTCGCGAGCGGTGTGTGCCGTCGCCGAGCTGTCCGACCCCGTTCTCACCCCAGCAGGCCACCGTGCCATCCTCGGAGCGGGCGCACGGGAACCGCAGCTCGACCGCGCGCTCGATTCCTTTGACGATGCGCAGAGGGCCGCGGGACGACCACTTGCAGGCTACATGCTTGTCGCTGAGGATGACACAGCCGCTGTTCGCCCTCGCGTGCTTCCCGCCGGTGCCTGTATCGCATACGAGGGTGCCATCGGACCGGACCCCGCAATGACGGTCTTGGTTCTCGCCGAAGGCGACCACGTTCGTGACCCCGGGGACTACGGAGAACTCACCGTCCTCGGCGCACACGAGCTGGCCATCGAGTCGAATCGCGCAGATATGGTAGCCCGAGAACCCGAGCGCCTTCGCGAGGAGAGGGTGCTCGGGAGACGGCGCCTCTCTCGCCAGGGTCGCCGCTGGCGTGGGTACTCCGGAGTCCGCCTTCGCCGGAGGCGCGTGAATAAGCGGAGCGGGTTCAGGCGACGTGGCACGGATGGCCACTCGGGCTTCGGGGATGCAAGCCGCCGGTGATGGCTTGGGGGGCGATGGCGCGCCGTGGCACCCCCATACGAGCGCGGGTACGAGCCAAGCTACGATTCCCAGCCCCCCGCGAGCCGATGCCCTCGTGGGGAGTGAGAGTCGCCGTTCTGCGGGGGTACGTCCGGTAGATCTCATGCAGGCTCCGTGAACCGACTGCGCCTCAGCGCATCGTAGAGAAAGTAATCCGGAAAGAGTTGATGCCACTGGTAGTAGTCCCTTAGGTATCCGTGGGAACGCGTCTTCGGATACTCGCCGAGTCCTTCGAGTCCTTCGAGTCCTTCGGTTTCCTCGATTCCCTCGAACATCGGGACCTCCTCGGCGTCCTCGGGTTCAGCGAGCCGATCGAGGTGCTCGGTGACGACCTGCCGCGAATAGCGCGCCGGAATCGCCGCCTCCCTCGTCTGCTCCCAGACCGATTGCGACACGAGCGCCACGGTGACGTTTCCGTCGTCGCTGTGGACCACCCCGGCCCCCGTGGGCGCCTCCCTGCGTAGCAGCCGCTCGAGCACGTCCGCTGGGAACGGGTGCTGGGTATAGAGTCGAACGACGCGGCGTGGATCCGCTTCGCGCCATTCGGTGGCGAGCTTCAGTGTGGCCACGGACGCCTCTCCCGCGGCGCCCACTCCCGGCGGATCGAACAGATACACCTCTCTCAGCTTTTCCGTGAGAGCGGCGTTCGCCTGCGGTGCCCCCTTCTTGCCGAGCGCCCAGCCAAGGAACGTTCTGGCGGCGCGGGCACCTCCGCTGAACGTGGAGATAGAGATATTGCCGAGTGGACGCACGGGGCTATGGTGGTCTCGCGCTCGGTAAAACGCGCCCTGGAGCTCGGCGACGAGGAGCTCGAGATTGTCCATGTCGAGCAGCTCGTCTGCGTTCACCGTCGGGCTGCCTCCGAGCACGGGGACGATGAGCGCGCACTTCTTCTTCGCTGCGGCGAGCTGCTGCGCGAAGCCACGGCCCGCGCGCACGGTGAGGTGGTAAAGGATGGGGTCGAATCGATTCCCACCGCGTGGAAACACGTTGCTAACGCCCTTTCGCTCGGGATGCGAGAGGTAGGTCATGAGCAAATAGAGATTGTGATACACGGAGTCGAACGACCACCTCTCAGGGGGAGTGCTCGCGGCTGGGTAGGGGTCGAACCCCTTCCAAAAACCGAGCGCGTTCCATGCCAGGTGAACGTGGAGCGGTTCGAGCACTCCGGCGGCGGCCTCCTTCTCGGTTGGATATCCGTCGAGCAGCCCTTTCGGGAACGCCGCGCCCACCATCGCCGGCTCGCCCATGAACGTGACCTGCGCCGCGAACGCCGAAAAATCGTCGACCGCGACGCTCTCGCGCTCGAGCCCCCCTCCCGCGGCCATGATGCGCTCGGTGACCATCGGTACTTCGGCGACGCGGCACAAGTCTGGATAGCCCTCTTTCTCGGTCGCGTCGGAGACGTCCAATTTGACGGCCGACGCGCGCCGCGGCAGGTCTATCGCCACGGCGGCGCGCGAGATCGGCGTGATACGCGCTCCGGCAGCGTCGAAACCATCGGGTAGCAACGGGAGCTCCACCGTGGTTTGAAGCGGCGCGTGGGTGATTCGTTTAAGCACTTCGTCCGTCACGATTCGGCAGCGCGAGACGACATAGCGAATTCCGTACCACACGGTATCTTCGGAGTCGCTCAAGATGCCCAATACCGGCGCAAAGTGCGGCGGGCGCTCGAACGCCTCGATGAGCCGCATCGCGCCGGGATACACGATGAGCGGCGTGTCGGCCCTCCAGAACGTCGGCGTTGTTGTCTTGGGGGCCCCCTTGGGAGCCGGCTTCGTGGGCTTTTTGGGGTACTCGAGGACCTCTCCGTATATGGCGACGATGTCGGCCTCGAGCGTGATGACGAGCGGCTCTCCGTGCCATTCGTGAGTCGCCTCGGCGTGCTCACCGTCCTTCACGAGCCAGGACGCGACACGAAAGCGGCACGTGCCCGCGCGGGCGAGCGCGCCATCGTTTTGGAGGCACGAGAGGTGGAGGCGTGCCTTCATTGTGGGAGCTCCTTCACGGTAGACATGGCGGACGGCGAGGCCTCGCGCGCGCGGGCGAGGGATACACGTACGGGGTGCTCGAGCGGGAGATCGCCACGTCGCAGTTGCACGAATCCTTCGGTGTCGAGCCCGACGACCTCGACGTCGAACGAACGACCTCCCCCCGCCAGCGCGCGCCCCGCGGTGTAGGGCACCGTTAGCCGCTTTTCCCCTGCGAGAGAGAACACGACGAGCGATATCTCGGTGGCCGGAACGGTGCGCGGCTCGTGACTCGTGCACCAGAGGAGTCGGCCCTTGGCCGACGCGGCGAGAGGCTTCCACGCCAGCTCCGTAACGATAGGATCATAGAGGTTGCACGTGCTCGTGTCGCAGGTGCCGTCGTGGGAGCACGTCTTTATGGCTTCCCCGTCGTCCACCACGATCTCGACGTGGCGGGCCTTGGCCCTTCGGGCGGGTGAGTCTGCGTAGGGGTGACTCTCGTGCCGAGCCCCGCAACCCGTTACGCGCGGCGCTGCGATGTTCGTCACTTCTACAGTCGGGGGATCGACCGAGAGCGGTAGGACGCGAAATCCGCGCGCGATCAGCGGCTCTGGAGGCCATGCCTCGGGCATCGTGATCTGGTCCCCCGCGACGATATCTCGCCACTGCGACGGACCACGCAGCAAATGGGGATTGTCGTCTTCGAGCTCGCGTGCCCGCCCCGCGTGCCCCCTTCCAAAGGTGATCTCGGCCATCTTGGCGGGATAGATCGTCTCTCGTTCTTCGCTCGCCGATCGGACCACGAGCTTGTGGCGTAGGGCGCCCGCGGGGGCCGGGAGGGCCCCGAGCGCGCTGCGATAGCGATCGAACACGGCCCCCCAGTCGTCGTTCGTCCACTCGGCATCGGCAGGAGGGAGCGGGCGATCGGCGTGCGATGCCCATTCACGGAATGCTCGCTTCTCGTCCTCGTTGCCCGTCCTCGTCGCGAGCGAAGCCCACTCGTCGCGGGCCCCCGTTAGCAAATGTGCCACTCCCTCGGCCCGCTCACGAGACAACGAATCGTGGTGTCCGACGACATGAGCCTGGCGGCTACGTAGGAGCGAATGCGCGGCGCGGAGCGCGTCGATCCCGAGCACTACGGGGGCGCCATCGCGGAGCGCGGCGGGCGTTTGGAGCGGAACGAGGAGCGCGCCACTTGGAAAGAAGTGTTCGAGCTCCACGACGGTAAGGGTGCGGCGCTCGAGTTGGAAGGAGTGAGGCACGCTCCGAGGTTTGACGACCAGGATGGTCCCGAGCTCCGTAGTAGGGAGTGGGCGCGCGCTTGCAATGCGGAGAGCGGGTCTCGGCGGAGGCTCTATCTCCAGCGGTGTCGTCGCGCGATGGATCGCGACTCCACACAGCGCACGTTCCTCCGTGCGCCTCGACGCGGCCCCTTGCCCGTTGAGTGGCAGTGAGATTGGCGACGTTCCCCTTGGGATCTCGAGATCGCAGCGGCCTCGCACGGGGCGCCCGAAGGCATCGAACAGCTCGATCGTGAGCTCGCCCATGAGCTCGTCGACGACCCCGGGCGGCGGCGGCGGCGGCTCGTCGCCGGCGGGCTCCCAAACGAAGACCGCGGGCGCGGGGACTCTCGTGATCGTGAGCCGGCCGGTGGCGACGGCGCGAAGGAGGGAGAGCGTGATCCCTTCCGCGAGCTCCGCGCTGCACGAGTCGCCGGTCTCCGAGAGGTTGCGAAGGTGCTCTCGCCACGCGAGATCGCACGAGACCTCCGCGCAAAAGCCGAGCATACGCGCGAGATCGCGCGTGCCGCGGTGCCGAACCAGACCGGCGAGCGACACGACAATGCCTGCAGCGACTCGCGCGCTGCCTTCGCGATCGGCGTCGGATCCGGGCCTGAGCGTCCATGCCCGACCGCACGAGTCCTCGACGATCACGCTCGGCGCCATTCGACTTAGGTAACGCCCTCGGCCGCGCAGACAAGGCAGGCCGAGTGCCCACTCACCGGCCTCTCGCCGCGCGTCGGGCGCCGACGCGACGGGCAGGTGGGTCGGAGAGCGGCTTCCGGGTGCAGACCCTCACCGCGCTGGCGAACGTCGAGCGCGGGGGTCGAAGTGGTCATGAGACGAACGTGCTCTGACTCCGACACGCGCGATCGCCAGGAGATGCCGTGCCGGGCCCCGGGCCTACATCCGCTGGCACGGGACCCGAGAGCCGCCCTCGCCCGCACGCTCTCGCCCGCTTCGCGCATGCCCGACAGACACGTCGCGCGAGAGCCCTTACCGATAGAGCAGGGCGCACGGCGCGTCCGAGAATGGGCTCCAAGGGGCGCGCGGCATCTGCGCGATTGGCAAGTTCGATGAGCGACGAAGTGACCAGTATGTTCGGTCAGATCGACGAGATTCGCGTGTCGCTCTCGGTCGAGGGCCAAGGCGACAAGGCGTGGAAGGTGGTCTCGTTCCACGGAGTCGACACGATCTCGGAGCTGTCGTCGTTCGCGGTGGTGCTCCTCACGTCGGCCGAGACGGCAGAGGCTCTCGACGATCTCCTCGGACGGGAGGCACACTTCGTGGTGTCGCGCGCGACTCCAGACGCGCCGACACACGACTTTCGCGGCATCGTCGAGGAGGTGTTTCCGGGGGGCGTGGCGGTCGGAAAGAACTTGCGCCACACCACGGTTCGGCTCGTCCCGCGCCTCTCCGAGCTCTTCCATACGCAGGGGTGCCGTGTCTTTCAGAACGTCACGGTGGTCGACATCGCGCGCTCTCTCTTCAAGCTCTGGCAAATCGAGCTCGAGGCGCGCCTGCACCCCGAGCCGCTCGTTCGTGAGTACTGCACGCAAGTGAACGAGAGCGATTACCATTTTGTTGCGCGTATCCTCGCCGAGGAGGGGATTCACTATTATATCGAGCACGGGCCGGAGAAGTCGGTCGTGGTGCTCGTCAACCAGCCGCGGGGCTACGATCCTATCGTCGGCGAGGCGACTCTCCCCTTTCGTGATGCCGGTGGCGCGCTGACGGTGGACCACGTGAAGAGCATTCGCAGGGAGCGGCGCGTCCGCGTCGGCTCGGTCGCGCACCGTGACTACAACTTCGTGAAGCCCGGACGGGAGATGACATCGCGCGAAGAGACGCCAATGCCCGACGCGCCGGCGATGCTGGGGGCGAGGGAATTTTACGAGTATCCGGGCCAGTACGTGGACCCTGACGAGGAGAGCGCGGGGGTGGCGGCGGAGGTCCAGCGGCCAACGCGCTCGGGGATGGTGCGTGCGCGAATGCGTCTCGAGGAGAAGCGCTCTTCGGCTCTCACGTTCACGCTCACGAGCACGTCGCTCCGGCTGCGCGTGGGGCGTGTGTTCGAGATCGCGGACCATGCGGACGCGCAGTTCAATCGCAAGTACCTCGTCACGGACGTTGTGTTCGGCGGCCAGGGCGGCGGGAACGTGGCGCTCGAGCGGGGTGATCGAATCGCGGCTTCGGCGATCGAGCTCCGGGTCACGGCGGTGCCGGCGGAGACGAGAATTCGCCCGGTGGTGAAGCCGAAGCCGAAGGCTCACTTGCGAACTGCGCTCGTGGTCGGTCCGAAGGCTGACGAGCCGAACGTCGATGAGTATGGCCGAATTCGCATTCAGTTCGCGTGGGATCGCGAGGGCCAGCACGACGACAAGAGCTCGTGTTGGGTCCGAATGGCCACTCCGGTCGCGCATCACAATCAAGGCAGCTACACCGCTCACCGGGTGGGGGCGGAGGTGTTGGTCGACTTTCTCGACGGCGACGTGGACCGGCCGGTGGTGGTGAGCGCGCTCTACAACGGCGACAACCGGCAACCGCAGGCGCTCCCCGCCGACGCGACGCGAGCGGTGCTCTATCGCGGTCTGAGCGTACCCGGAAACAAGGGCAAGAACGAGATCTCCTGCGAGGACCGCGCGGGCAAAGAAGAGATCTTCCTTCACGCGCAGAGGGACCTGAACGAGACGATTCTCAGGAGTCATTCGGAGTCGATCGGCGCCAGTCAATCGACGAGCGTAGGGGCCGCGCAGAGCGTGAGCGTGGGTGCGGCGCAGAGCATCAGCGTGGGCGCCAATCGAAGCGTGACGGTCAAGGGAAACGAGGAGATCGGCGTAACGGGCAGTCGCTCCGAGAAGGTCGACGGCGGCGAGAGCGTGACGGTGAAGTCGGGTCGCGCCCACACCGTGGCGAGCGGGAATGATTCGCTGGTGGTCGCGGGCGGGGATCGTCGCGTTACGGCTTCGTCGATGTACATGCTCAAGGCGGACGGGATCATGGAGCAGGC
The DNA here is from genome assembly GCA_013297655.1 of Myxococcales bacterium. GTDB lineage: Bacteria > Myxococcota_A > Polyangia > Polyangiales > Polyangiaceae > JAAFHV01. Next base: position 90,068 of record JAAFHV010000005.1, read on the forward strand.
AGCGACGATTGTAGACATCGACGCGGGCACTTCGATCACGATCCACCACGGCGGGGACTCGACGCTCGTGTTGAAAGCCGGAGAGGCGACGATCGGCACGACCTCGAAGATCGTGCTCTCGAATCCGTCCGGGACCATCACCCTCGCAGACAACAAGGTTCAGATTGGAGCAACGAGTGAGATTGTCCTGAGCGCGGGCGGCGCGAAGCTGTCGCTCTCGAGTGATGGAACGGTGGCGGTCTCTGGTCCGGCGTCCGTGGGGCTCAAATCCGGTGGGTCGACGCTCAAGCTAGAGCCGGCGACGGCAGTCGTGAGCGGCTCGGCCGTAAACCTGAGCGCATCGGGGCACATGGAAATATCTGGCGCGCTCGTGAAGATCAACTGACAACCACCGCCCCAATCGAACGAGCAATCCTCATGCTTTCCTCTCCGCTCGAGGTACTGCGCGACAGAATCGCAGCGCACATCTCCCAGGAAGACCATCCACTTCTGGTGCTCACCTCGTTCGACGAGGAAGTCCCGACGATCGCTCGCGTCGTGGATCAAATCGACGGCGGATCTCCGGCCGACATCGTGTTCCTTCACTCCGACACGGCGGGGGAGCTCGGCGCCTATGTCGACGGCCTGGCGACCGCTGTGAGTGCGCAGGTCGAGGAGGTCAATCATGCTCGGACGGCCTCCAACCTCCCCGGCTTCGAGCCCATGCCCCCTGCTTCCTCGGGCAGCGCCCCCGCGACGCGGCTCCGCGCGCTCGTGACGCATATCGTGCGGTGGCTTCCGGACGGAGACAACCGCCTGGTCCTCGCGTTCCTGCCGGACACAATCAGCGATCGAGCGGGATACGCGAGTGCGATTGGCGCGCTCCTCGGAGCAGACCCGAGTGTGGTCCGGCGGGTTCGTCTCATCGTTCGTGACGACGTAAGAACTCCGTTCCTGCGCGAAGCCCTCGCGCGCGCCGGATACCGCGGCGCGATACACGCCTTCAGTAGGGTGACGGTTGGAGACATCGCCGACCATGTTGCCCTTCAAGTGGGGGATCGTGCCGCCCCGCCAGCGAGACGCATGAACGCGCTTCTTCAGTGCGCGGTGCTCGACTTCGCGCTCGGGCGCTACGAGGCCGCAATGGATAAATACGGCCTGCTCTATACCTACTATGATGCCCATCGCGTTCACGAGCTAAAGGCGCTCGTGGTGAAGTCTGTCGCGGACGTGCTTGCGCGCCTCGAGCGGAGTGACGCCGCACGAGACAAGTACCTCCAGGCCCTCGAGATCGCGAGCGACGCCTGCTCGCTGATGCTCGTGCTCCAAATCACGAGCGCGCTCGGCGACCTGGCGACCCGGCGCGGTGCGTACGGGGAGGCCGATGTGAGCTATTCGTTGTCTGCCGACGCGGCGGAGAAGCTCGGCCTTGCGCACGCTCGCGCCGACGCGCTCTCGCGCGCGGCGTCGGCTCGTGTCGAGGGCGGGGACCTGAGCCGCGCCGTCGCCGCTTGGACGGTCGCAGCGAACGTCTCCCGCGAGTCGGACTATCCCGCACGGCTCACCCAGGTGCTCGGCTCGCTCCGCGACATCGCGAAGCATGCTGGTCATCGAGATATCGCCGCTAGCTACGAGTCGGAGCGCGCACGAGTGGCCACGACCGGGAGGTGCGTATGAGCTCGGCAGCGAAGCCTCCGGCGGCGCCGCAAGCTCGGTCTGGGGAGTCTGGACTTACCGCCCAGCCTGCCGGAGAGCGGGCACCTACGCCGCTCCTCGCACGGGAATCGGGAAACGTCGTCACGAACGCCGCGGCAGACGTCGTGAACCGGATAGCCGCTCCCTTCCAGACACTGAACGATCCAAAGGTCACGTCGTTCGAGAAGGCTCAGCGGGTGGTGGCCGCGGCGGCGTCGCTGCCGAAGGCTCCGATCGACTTCCTCAATAACGCGTTCGCCCGCGCCACAGATGGCATCTCGAAGGCGTTGCCCTCGTTCAATGCGGCCATCGTCGGGAGCCCCGTCCTCGGGATACCTCACACCCACACCCATCCTCCGGCGATGCCCAACCCATTGCCGGCCTTCGGTATGATCATCACCGGGTGCCCCACGGTACTGATCGGGGGGCTCCCGGCCGCGCGCTCGGGCGACTTCGGTATCGCGCCTACCTGCGGCGCCGCCACTCCCATCTTCGAGATATGCACCGGCTCGAGTAAAGTCTTCATTGGTGGCGGGCGCGCCGCGCGCATGGGGGACTTTACGCGGCAGTGCCTCCCCACCCCGCCCGAAGGTGGGAACGCCGCTGCCGCCGCTGCGTCGAAGCTCGCGAAGGCAGTGAAAGCAGCGTCGAAAGGGGCCGAGCTCCTCGGAAAGCTATCTACCGCCCTGGGGGCTGTCGCGGCTGTAAAGAAGGTCGCAGACACCCAAGCCGCGGCCGGCGCTGCGAGCGACGCCGCTGCTGCCGCCGCAGACGCCGGAGCTGCCGGCGCGGCAGAAGCAAGCGCCGAGGCCGCCACGGCAGGAGCAGAGGCAGCGGCAGCAGGCCTCGCTGCGGCCATGGTGGGTGCGGATATCGCCATGGAGGTCGCCAAGGCAGCCTTAGGCAAGTTGGTCGGGAAGGACCCGGGCGCTCCCATGTGTGTCGGCGCCGTGCTTTGGGGGCCTCCGAAAGTCGTTATCGGAGGCTTTTCGATGCCGAGCTGGAGTGACATCGCCAAAGGTCTCATGAAGCTCGTGAAGGGGCTCGCGAGCGCGGCTCGCGGCGGCGCCAACACGGGCGGTGAGTCCAGTCAAGCGTGTGACGGATGAACACCACATTCCACTACCCGAGCGTTGCGTACTTCGATTACGCCTCCGCGTTTCCACCGGCCGCCACCGCGCTCGAGGCGATGGCGCGCGCCGCCCGCGAGTCTTGGGGGCACCCGGGAGCGCTTCACGCGCACGGCGCACGAGCAAGGATGGCGCTCGATTACGCGCGCCGCGAGGTCGCCGCGTACCTCGGGACGACGTGGCAAGAGGTGGTGTTCGCGTCTACGGCGAGGAGCGCACTTCGGCTCGGGCTCTCGACCTTGCTCCGCGACCTCTCCCCAGACGCACGGATCGTCGCGAGTCGGCAAGATCACCCGGCGCTCCTGCGGATGCTCGAGGAGCTCGGCTCCACGCGGCCCGTGGACTACCTCGCTCTGCCGGGAGGCCAGCCTGACGCCGAGGATGTGCAGCGCCTGGCTTCGGCGTCGGCGGTGGTGCTTTCGCTCGTGAATCACGAGCTCGGCACCGCAAATCGTTCTGTGCTCGAAGCCGTCCCTCCAAATGCGCTTCGGCTCGTCGATGCCGTGCAGGCGGCGGCCTGGCTCGACTTGAGCTGGCTTAACGACGAGCGGACGTACTACGCCATGGGTGGCGCGAAGCTCGGGGCGCCCGGGAGCGCGGTCCTGCGCGTGCCAGCGCGGGTGTTCTACGAGTCGCGTTCAGAGAAACGACCAATCGAGAGCGACGACGCCCCGTGGCTCGCGTCGGTTGGGCTCGGTGCCGTGTGCGCCGAGAGGGCACCTCGACGCTCGGTGTACCTCGATGCTGCTCGGGAGCGGGCCCGTGAGCTGCAGAGTCTCTTTCGTGGGATGGATATCGCTTCGTGGCGGAATGGCCATGATGACCTGCACGCGGGGCCTATTGTGAATGTCTCGTTTCACGGTGTTCCCGGAAAATCTCTCGCGAGCGCGCTTGGCCTCGAAGGTATCGCGATCTCGCACACCTCGGCCTGCCAAGCCACGCGCGCCGAAGCGTCGCCCGTGGTCCGCGCAGCCTACCCCGCCGAGCCATGGCGCGCGATCGAGGCGACTCGTTGGGCGGTATCCGAGCTGGTGACCGACGAAGACATGGCACGGGTGGCCAAAGCGCTGCCCAGGGCGCTCGGGTCCAGCCGCGACCCGGTGCCGCGCCCCCTGCCGAAGAGGGGGGGAGCCCCGTGAGCGAACGCGACGAAGCGGAAGCGGCTCCCGCGGGCCGCGTGGCCGTCGGACACCCGATCGACGTCGCGAGCGGGGAGTACTTCGCGTTCGACATCGACCACTCCTTAGGTGGGGTCGTTCCGATCACGCTCGGGAGACACTTCAATACCAAGTTTCTCCGCGCTCCGCTGCTCGAGCGTATCGTTCCCGACCAGGCGCCTTGGCTGCCGTTCGGCCCCGGTTGGCGGCCTTCGTTTTATGCCGAGCTCCGGCCCACGATGGTGGGCTTTCGGTATACCCGCGCAGACGGCACGGAGTACGCTATTCGAGACTTAGAGCGGGAGGGAAACCGGTTCGAACAAACCGGCAAGATCCTCTCGGCCGAGCACGGCATCGAGCTCACCCGCATCGACGATCGGCACCTCCGCGTGGTGGGGTATGCCCGCGGCAGGGACCCGGTGAGCCTCGTGTTCGAGGAATACGGTGTCGGAGCGTATCGGCTCTCGGCCTACGAGCGCACGCCTGGGGCGCAGTTAGCCCTCTCGTACGACCTCGACGGCAGGCTCGTGGCGTTGACGCAGACGCGCGAGAGGCGTTCCTACACGCTCGCCTACCGCGACGGCCTCATCGTGCAGGTTGGCCTGAGCCTCGACTTTCAGTCGTCGCGGGTCGTGGCCGAGTACGACTACGATCGCGCGGGCCGGCTCGTGGAGGTGCGCGACGAACGCGGGAGCCTCGCCACGTATGGATACGACGACCAGGGCCGCATCGTCCACGACGGCAAACGCGGAGGCTCGGTGTACACCGTGCGTTACGCAAGTGGACGTTGCGAGCACGCGAGTGGCACCGACGGTTACCAAGAGCGCAGTCTCACCTACGACATTGACGGCCGAACCACACGGGTGACGGACAGCCACGGCGGCGTGACCACCTACGAGTGGAACCCTCGTGGCCAGGTGGTGAAGACCGTGAGCCCGATGGGCGCCGTCACACGCGTCGAGTTCGACAATCTCGGCAGGGAGTCTCGGCGCACGGACATCGACGGTCGCCTCAGCGAGATTGAATATGACGATCTCGGGAGGGTGGTCCTCGAGCGGAGGCCCACCGGCGACGAGGTCCACTATGCCTACGATGCGCAGCACCGGCTTCTCGCGCAGACGCAGCGGGCGGGCTCCGCGTCTCGTACGGCCCATTACAGTTACGACGACGCCCACAACCTCACGAGCGAGCGCCTCGGCGACGAGCCGGCGTGGAGGTACGCCTATACCGCTTTCGGGGAGCGGGAGCGTACTGTCGCTCCGAATGGCGCCGAGGTCGTGGTGCGCTACGACGAGCGCGGCGGCGTTCGCGCGATGGTCGACGCGGACGGAGGCCATTGGCAATGGGCGCGCGACACGATGGGCCGTGCGCTTACCGTGACCGACCCGCTCGGGCACGTTCAGACGCTCGAGTACCTCGATGTCGACGGACGCTCCTACCGCCTGCGCGACGCCGACGGACGCGTCTACGAGCATCACGTCTCTGTCGATGACCGAAGGGTCGTCGACCTTCTGCCGGGGGGTCGCCGCCGCACATTGGAGCTGAGCTTCTGCGGCCAGCCGCTCGTATTCACGGACGAGATTGGCGCTACGGTTCGGCTCGCGTGGGGCTCCGAGCCCGACCAACTCCGCTCGATTACCGACGCCAACGGCGCGACGTACGCCTTTGGATACGACCGCGACCAGCGGTTGGTCTCGCGCCGCACGTTCGATGGTCGCCTCATCCTCACGAGGTGGGAGGGCTCTCGTGTGGTCGCGACGGTGGATCCCGCCGGGCGCGAGACGGCATATACCTACGATCGGCATGGTCGCCTCAAGGCCACACAGAGCCCCGACGGCGAGACCACGTATGCCTACGACGCGTTTGGCCGCGTGGAAACCATCGGCTCTGCCGAGGGCTCCACGACGTATGCGCGCGACGCGCAAGGGCACATCGTGGCGGAGGAGCAAGAGGGGCACCGAATCGAGTGGTCATTGGACGCACTCGGTGTGCCTCTCGGTCAACGGAGCTCTCTCGGCGCCGAAGCCTCGCACCGTTTCAGCCCTGGTGGCAGGTGTCTCGAGGTCGTGCAGGGGGAAGCGCGCATCGCGTTCGAGCGCGACGCTCTCGGACGAGAGACCTCGCGCACGATGGGTGCCTCGGCGCGCCTCGACCAGGCCTACGATCCGGTAGGGCGCCTCCTCTCGCAGCATGTGCGTGGCGGCACCCAG
>JAAFHV010000050.1 GCA_013297655.1 Myxococcales bacterium
GCGCGTCGGTTTTCCTTCGTCCTCGTCACGAACTTGCGGACTCGTAGCGTCGTCGGCCAATCCCTCGTCCGGGATTAGCTGCCTTTCGCGTCGTCGTCGCCGCGTCATCCCGGCCGCCTTCGTTGCGGCTCTCCGGTGCGTGCTCACCTAAAAAGCAACCCTTGGAAGTCCCCGACGAGGCGTCTTGACGTGAAGCGCTCCTCGGATCGCGCCGGCCTTCGACGCGCGACGACGGGACGACGACCTCGCGTCCGCAAGTCCACGACGGGGACGGAGAGTCATCCGAGGGGCGGCAACTACGACGCCGAGCGTCCGCACGTCGCCGACGGGGACGCGTCGCGAGCAGGCCAGAAAACGCGCGAAGGCCGACCGGCTCCGAGCGCTTCGGGGCCGACGACCATGGACGTTTTCGGTGAGGCGCGGGACTCTGTGCTTGCCTTCGTTGCGCGTTTCAAGGCCATCACTCGGAGAACGGTTCGGCGCTCTAGAGGCCTCGCCGGCGGATCATCTCGACGAGCGTCGTGCGGTTGAGGCCGAGGAGGCGCGCCGCCTTGTTCTTATTTCCACCCGTGCGAATGAGCGCCTGAACGATTAAGCTATTTTGGTGTCGTTCGACGCACGACGAAAGGACGATCCCTTCCGCCGGAAGACGTCCGTCGGGTACCGCCGTCGGCGCCGCGCGCACCGTCGGCGGAGCGGGGTTGGAGCTTGTATCGTTCGGCGCGGTCGGCGTGCTGCCACGCGGTCCGCTCCCCGTCGCGCGGGCGGTTGTCTCTTCGCCGAAGATGCTCTCTGCTTCGATGTAGGGGCCTGGAGCGAGGAGCACGGCGCGCGCGATTCCGTTTTCGAGCTCACGAACGTTTCCTGGCCAATCGTAGGTCGCGATCGCTTCGAGCGCCGCTTCCGACAAGCCGTGTAGGTCGGTGCGGGCCGCCTCGGCGACGAAACCGCGGTAAAAGTGCTCCGCCAGGATGCACACGTCGTCTCCGCGCGCGCGGAGGGGCGGGAGCGCTATGTGAATAACGTTCAATCGGTAAAAGAGGTCCTCACGGAACCGACCAGCGGCGACCTCCGACGCGAGCTCTCGGTTCGTCGCCGCGACGACCCGCACGTCGCACCGAAAGGCGCGCGACTCCCCGAGAGGCGTATACTCGCGCTGCTGGAGCACGCGGAGGAGCTTCACCTGGGCCGCGAGCGGGAGCTCGCCCACCTCGTCCAAGAAGAGGGTGCCTCCGTCGGCGGAGGCGATGTGACCACGACGGTTGTGCAGCGCGCCGGTGAACGCGCCACGCACGTGTCCGAAGAGCTCACTTTCCACCAAATCGTGCGGGATAGCGCCGCAGTTGATCGTCACGAGCGGCTGCGAGGCTCGTTCGCTCGCGTCGTGAATGGCGGCGACGGCGAGCTCCTTGCCAGTCCCGCTCTCGCCGGTGACGAGAACGGTGCAAGTCGAGCGGCCCACACGATCCACGATCTCGAGGACTCGCCGGATCGACTCGTGTCGGCCGAGGATCATGCCGCGGCTCGTCATCCGGAGGGAGAGGGGCGCGCGGCGAATACCCGACACTTCCTCTTCGAGCTGCCCGTCCAGATCCCCGCGATCTTCGCCCGCCGCGTCCGCGGGGTGGCCGTTCGACGGGCGGAGGAACGGCCACGCGCGTCGCGCGGCGACGCCGGTCACGCGACCTCGAGGAGGTACGCCCCGACGGCGGCGCGATGGCGACTCGAAGTCTCCACTCCGGCGATCGTCGGGTAATCGACCGGCCGCGCGAGCAGGTCCGCCGCGACGAGCGAGCTTACCCGATCGACGAGGCGCCGCGGCCGGCTCGTGGGAATCCATCCGACGGCGCCGCTCGAGTCCTCGAATCGCGCAATGAATCCGAACGAAAACATCGTGAGTCCTAGGCCTTCGGCGTAGCGTCGGTCCCGGAGACGCTCCAGGCGGGACCTCGCCTCCGAGTGCGCAGCCGACAAGATCGCCCGAACCGATGCTTCGGACGCGCTCGCGATCGCGGTGAAGTCGGCTGTTTCGGCGCCGTCCATCGCGGTGTGGCGCGTGAGCGGAAGATAGGCATTTCGGAGCCAACGGAGGAGGTCCGAGCGCCGCCAATCCGGGGCATCACGAGCGAAGGCGAGGGCGGCGGACCGACAGGCATCCGCGACGCTCGCCGCGTCGAGGGGCGTCCTGAGGTGTACGAAGCTGGTGGGGATAGATCCGAGAGGGACCGAATACGTTGGGAGATTCATCTCGTCGTCCTTTTGCAGTCGCCGTGCCATTGGGGTCGAATCGCTGACGTGCAAAGACGCCGCCTTGGCGGTGGCAAACGGCCGCCCGTCGCGACGGCTCGTTCGGCTACGCGCCGTCCTTCGGGGTCGTGCGTTCTTTTGGGCACACGCCAAGTTTCGCGTCGAGCGCGGCGCGTAGAACGCGTCTGGGGTCTACGCCAGACGCCATTATCGCGGCGAGGAGATCGCGGAGGAAAGCGTCGAGTCGACGCGCGACGACCTCCTCCACTCGGGCGAGGAGTCGCGCTTCTGCGCGCGCGAGTCGTGTCTCGACGAGGCCGTGTACTGCCCGCACGAGCTGCTTCATACCGCTCGAGACGAGCTCCGCGTCGAGGAGCTCTACGGTGAGCTCGGTCGGCACAGCGAGGGGGCGCGCGTTTGCGTCCGGCCGCGTGCTACGGCGGCGACTCTTCGATTCTACGGGTGGGCGGAGAGTGGGCATGGGGAGCTCCTTCGCACCAAAATGCGAAGGACGTGCCAATCGTCGCGGAGCGATTGGGCGACGAAGACAGCGCCATTTAGCTGTTCCCCGAACGTGGCCGACAACCGTTTGACGTTTGTGCCATCAATCGCCGCCGCGGCGGTGAGTCGTCAATCTTCCGTCGGTCCCCCGCGCCGACCGGAGCCGCCCTTCGCGGCGGCGCCGCCGAGCGTGGCGAGTGACCGGCGCTACGAGCGGCCGCGCGGCAGGGGCGGAGAGCGCACGTGCGACTGACCATTTTCCCCGCTTCGTGATCGGCTGCCGCGCGGCGGTGCGCTCGGATTGCGGTGGCACGCGCGGTGCAAACTCGCTTGTCATGATGTTCAATCCGCCCCAATCCTCCGCTGCCACTCCGTTCCTCCTCCCACACACGACTACGACGCCCGAGGTCGTCGCGCTCTGTCGCCACGCCGGTCTCGCATTCGTGAACGGCGCCGAGCGATGGTCGAAGCGTCATCTCACTGACTGGCTCTCCGGCGCTTACCGCGACTGCGCCGGCGCCGGTCGATCTTCGTCCGGATCGTGGAGCCCCATTCCGCTCCTCGAAGAGATCGACTCGCGCATGGTCGTCCGTCTACTCCAGGTTTCGAGCACCGAAGTGCGTGACGTGCTCACGAAGGTGGCCGCCGAGGGCGGTCACTCGTTCGGCGCTGCCATGCGCGAAAGCGACCTCGTTCGTCCGTGCCGTGACCTCGCCGGTCGCATCGGTTACGTACCCACCTACGGCGCGCGACGCCTCGCGGAGATGGTACTCGCCCTCTTCGGCGCCGACTATCTGACGCGTCCCTCCGACTACGAGCTCGAGCTGTCGATGTGTCGCTACTGCGGCACGACTGACTTCGATCTGGAGGCGCGCACGCGTGGCCACTGCGAGAGGCACGAGAGCGCGTTCGGTCTCCGTCGGCTCGACGGGACGATGACGCTTTTGCCCGAAGGTGCGTGAGGTCCCGTCACCGGGCGCTCGTCGTTCGAGCGGAGTTTGACACCCTTGTCGATAGGTTTCCCCATGAGAGTATGTCGAATTGTCACGAGGACCGAGCGCCGCGAGTCGCGGGGGTCACGACGCGTCGCTCCGCGTGCTCTCCTGCTGAGTGTCGCGATAGGCCTGTTCGCCTGTACGGCGGTGTCGGAGACGACGGAAGAACGCCTCGCGACGGGCGCGGGCACGACCCCCGTTTTTGTTCCCGCGGGCGCGGCGAGCACGCCCGCTTCGACGCGGAGAATCACACCTGCGCGCGCGGATCGTGGCTATCTCGGTGTCCTAACCGATTCGTATCGGGGTGGCACCGCCGTCGCCGCGACGCCATGGGCGAAGGAGAGTATTCACCCGATTTCTTGGGAGATTCCCGTGGACCTCGGCCAGCTCGACTTCAGCGTGACGCTCGAGGCGAGCTTCGATTCCGGGGCGACGTGGAGCTTCGTGTCGGAGGAGTACCTCGAAGGGAAGCGCGCCCTCTGGACCTTGCCGAACGGCGCCGAGACCCACGGTCGAGCGCGAATCGTCTTCCACCGCACGGACAGCGCGGGGGTCAGCACTTCGCTCCGCACTTTGGAGACTCCCGATATCGCGTTCTCCGCGAGCCAACGCCGAGATTACGCTTGGACCCGGGTCGCCGCGGACGCGCCATTCGGCCCTCGCGATGGGGCGGGCGGAATCGTGTACGGCGGCAAGATGTGGCTCATCGGCGGCTGGAATGGCGACCGCTTCCCGCTCACGTGTGCGAACGACGTTTGGAATAGCGACGATGGCGCGACCTGGACGCAGGTAAAGGCAAATACCTTCCTCGACGCCGCCACGTTCGACGCGACGACCGATTGGGAAGGGCGCCACTTCGCGGGATATCACGTGCTCAATGGGAAAATGTGGATTGTGGGCGGCGACCCGGTGCAAGGCTATTACCAGTCCGACGTCTGGTCTTCCGTCGACGGCGTTCACTGGGCGCGGACGGACGTCCACACGACGACCCCGCGTGTCGACCCCACCGGAGCTCCTTACCCGGCGTCGGAGTGGAGGCCGGTCGAAGAGGCTCAGTTCGGGCTCCGTACGGTTCCGGTGACGGGAGTATTCCAGAATCGATTGATCGTGATGGGCGGGCAGCTCGTCGAGGGGATCGTCGACCGCGATTGGCCCGGTAGGCCTGGCCGTGCATTCAATGACGTCTGGGCATCGGGCGACGGCGCGACGTTCACCCAAGTTCCGACGAGCGGCCCGATGTGGGCGCCGCGCGGCCTCGTATCCCAATCGGTCGAGCACGACGGGCGCATGTGGCTCGTGGGCGGTGGGCTTCACGAGGACCCCGCCGCCGGCCTAGCGGACCGTGTGTATTACAACGATGTTTGGCACACGACCGACGCCCGAACGTGGGAGCGCGTCGCGGACGAGGCTCCGTTCGTTCCGCGGATATGGCACGACGTAAAGTCTTATGACGGGCGCATTTGGGTCATCAACGGCTACGATGGCGGGCCACTGGGCGGAGGGCGGATCGCCGACAACCACGCCGACGTCTGGTATTCGGTCGACGGCACGAACTGGTACGAGGCGTCGCCGCCGGCAGCGTTCCCGGGGCGGCACGCGGGCACGGGTTGGGTTCATCGCGGCGCGTTGTTCGTCGGCTCCGGAAACGCGATGGGGCCCGACCCGCAGCGACCGGCCGTGGGGAAGTGGTTCGCCGACGTTTGGCGGCTCGCTCCCGCGCCGCGCGGCCCTTCGGGAAGCTGAGCACGCCGGAGCCCGCTTCGATACCGCTTCGCACGGAGACCACCCTCCTACGTGGAGGCGAGCACGAGGAGCGCTCCGAGCCGCGCCCTCCGCTGTCCCCACCGCACCACGTGACGAGAGCACCTGCGTTTGGTAGGGCGAGAGGGTGGAAATCCTGCTCTCTCGCCTCGAGCGACGCTTCGGGCGCTTCGCGATCCCCAACCTGACGATGTTCGTCGTCGGGGGCATGACGCTCACGTTTTTGCTCGGCTTCATGCGGCCAGGGCTGCAACAGGCGATGGCGCTCGACATGGCCGCCGTGCGCGCGGGCCAGGTGTGGCGCCTCGTCAGCTACCTCTTCCTCGTCGGCACCGACAACCTGCTGTTCGTCTTCTTCAAGCTCTCGTTCACCTGGTTCATCGGCCGCACGCTCGAGGCCGAGTGGGGCGCGTTCAAGCTCAACGTTTATTACCTCGTGGGTATGATCGGCACCACGCTCGCGGCCACGCTCGCGGGCGAGGCAGTAGGAAACAGCTACCTCAACGCGACCCTATTTTTTGCCTTCGCCACGCTCTATCCCGATTACCAAATCTCCATTTTTCTGATCATCCCCGTCCGCGTGAAATGGATCGCGCTCCTCAGCGCGCTCGCGCTCCTCGTCTCGGGGGTGCTCGGCTCGTGGGGCGATCGCGCGGGGCTCGTCGCGGCCACGTCGAACTACTTCCTCTTCTTCGGCGGTACCCTCGTCGACACGGTCCGCGGTCGTATCCGCGCGCGCGGCTCCAGGCAGAAGCTCGACGACATGACGCGCGGCCGCTCGGTGTCTGCCACCGCCCCCGAAAAAGGCGTCGAGCGCGCCTGCACCTCGTGCGGCAAGACCGAGGGCGAGGGGGCCGATATTCGCGTCTGCTCCTGCGAAAAGTGCGGAATTCCCACGCTATTTTGCCTCGAGCACGCCCGCGAGCACCAAAAGCCTCCCGCAGAATCGATAAACTGACGGAACGTTCGGGCTGCGCCCAAGCCCGAACGCATGCACACTCGGTCTTGGATGTTCACCCAGGGGGAGCCACGCGCGCAGCTCGATGGGCGCCATCCGCTCACGGAGCGTGGCATGCGGTCGACGGGGCGCCTCTTCATGTTGGCTATCGCGAGCGCGCTCGCCACCTCCGTGGTGGCCTGCGAGCCTGGCAGCGCCGCGCGCCCCGATGGCCAGCCGCCCACGTCCACCGCCCCGCTTCGCCTGCGCCGCCTCAGCGCGCGTGAGCTCCGCCTCGCCCTGGAAGACGTCACCGGCGTCGAGGTCGACGAGACAGCGCTCCCCGAGCGCGCCGACGCCCTCGGCTACGACAACGGCCCCGGGCTCCTCGATTTCTCTTTCGACGACGCACAAAAGGTCTCGCTCGCTGCGGAGCGCGCGGTGCGTGAGGCCACTCGAAGGAGCGCAGGTTGGGTCTCGCCCGCGTGCGCGAGTGTGCAGCACCCGCAGTGCCGCGCCGCCACCCTCGCCCTCGCGGCGCGCGCCTACCGAAGGCCGCTCGGCGCAGAAGACGAGGCCAGCCTCGGCGCCGTCTACGACGCGCGTGTCGCCGCAGGTCCGGTCGGGCCGCGTCCCTTCGAGACCACCCTCCTCGCCGCCCTCGTCAGCCCGAGCTTCCTCTACCGCGAAGAGCTCGGCTCCTCTGCCGCCGGCCCGCGCACCCTCTTGCCAAACGAGGTCGCGGTCGGGCTCGCGTTCATGACCACCGGCGCCGCACCAGACGACGGCCTCGTCGGCGCCGCGAGCGACGGCTCGATCCTCGACGGCGAAGTGCGTCGCCGCGAAGCGACTCGCCTGCTCGCGACCCCGCGCGGTCGCCTCACGATCCGCGCGTTCCTCGAGCAGTGGCTCCACACGCGAAACGTGACCCGCCTCGCGAAAGATCCCCGCACTTACCCCGAGTTTCGCACCGAGCTCGCCGCCGAAATGCGCCGCGACGTGATCGCCACCCTCGACGACACGATCGCGAACGAGGGCTCGCTTCGGCTCCTCCTCACGACCCGCGCCGCGTTCCCCGGAAAGCGCCTCGCCGAGGTCTACGGCGTGGGTCTCGCCGCCCCGTTCGCGAAGGTGGAGCTCGACGAGAGCCGCGCCGGCATCCTCACCCGCGCGGGTTTGTTGTCCGTGCACTCTGCAAGCGATGGATCGGGGCCTATCGCGCGCGGCCTCGCGGTTCGTTCGTCGCTCTTGTGTGCGTCGCTCCCGCCGCCGCCGCCGGGTATTCCGCGCGCGGTTCCGTCGCAGAAGGCGCGCACCACACGCGAGCGCTTCGCCGAGCACACCAGGGATCCACGCTGCCAAAATTGCCACGCGCGCATCGACGGCGTCGGCTTCGGGTTCGAGCGCTTCGACGGCATCGGTCGCGCGCGCACGATGGAAAACGGCGTCCCGATCGACGACTCGGGCACCCTCTACGACGCCGACGTCGCCAACGGTCCGTTCCATGGCGTCGCGGAGCTCGAGCGAAACGTGCTCGCGAGCGACGCGCTGCGCGCCTGCTTCGTGACCCACGCGATGCGGTTCGTCTTCGGGAACGGCGAGAGCGAAGCCGACTCCGCGCTCCTCCGTGAGCTCACCTCCGCGTTCGCGGTCGACGCGCCGATCGCGAAGCTCTTCGCCGACATCGCCGCCCACGAGGCCTTCGTACGGAGGACCGCGCCATGAACCGCATCGGACGACGCCCGTTCCTCTTCGGTGGCGCAGCGGGGCTCGCTTCGCTCATGTTCGGCGGCAGGCTCGCGGGCGCACCACCTCCCGGCCCGCAGCCCCGTCTCGTCCTCATCCTCCAAAACAACGGCACTCAACAAGCCAACTTTTGGCCGCGCGCGGGCTTCACGTCTCCTATCCTCGAGCCGCTCCTTCGTGATCCGCGGATCGCCTCCAAGTGCCGCTTCGTGAAGGGCGTGTCCATTCCGGCCGACGCGAACGGCACCGACGGCAACGAGCACGACGTGGGTTTCGCTCGTATTTTTACGGGTCAGAAGCTTCTCTCGGTCGGCGGCAAGCCCATGGGCGGCGCGCGCTCGGTCGACCAAACGGTCGCGCGCGCCTTTCAGCAAGAGTCGATGGCCCTCGCGATCTTGTCGTCGTCGGTGGAGCCGTTCCCGAAGGTGGGCTTCGATCATCGGCGCAGCTTTTCGTACGTCGCGCCGGGCGTGCAGAACCCGCCGTTCGTCGACATGGTGCAAGCCTACGATCGGTTCTTCGCGCCGCCGCCCACCCTCGGCGCCGACGCACGCGCGGTCCTCGTCGCACGCAAGAGCGCGCTCGACGCCAGCCTCACCGACTTGGCGCGGCTCCGCGCGAGGGTGCCCGCGATCGAGCGCGAGAAGCTCGATCGCCACGCGGAGGCCATCCGCGACGTAGAGCTCGGCCTCACCCGCGACATCGAGGGTCGTCGTGGTGTGGGCGCGCTCTCGCCGTATCGTCCCGAAAAGCCAAAGGATATTGGCGCCAACCCATCGGCTCTCGTCACCGAGGAGCGCTTCGTTCCCGAGCTCGTCGGCGACGCGATCGACCTCACCGCCGCGGCGGTCCTCTCTTCGGCCGCGCGCGTGTGCACGGTGCAGCTCGGGTACGGAGGCGGCAAGTGGCGCTTCGCGTGGGAGGGCCTCGACATCGACTTCCACCAAGAGATCGCGCACCGCGACACCGGCGACGCGGGCTCCACACCCGAGAACACCGCGAAGGTCGTCACCGTGAACCGCTGGTACGCGTCGATGGTCGAGCGCCTCGCCGCGAAGCTCGAAGCGGTGCCGGAGTCCGACGGAACCACCGCGCTCGATCACACGCTCATCGTGTGGGCGAACGAGTTCGGCCGCGGAGACCACAGCCTGGAGAACGTGCCTATCGCGCTGATCGGCGGGGGAGCGCTCCACGGCCTCGGCAAGGGCGGGCGCACGATTGACGTGGGAATCCAGCCGTTCCAGCGCCTCGGGTGCACCATCCTGCGCGCGATGGGGCTGCCCGCGCGCGGCTTCGGCGACTTGCCGGAGTGCGGGCCATTTCAAGGGCTCTAAGCGCCTTAGCTAAGCGCTTTAGCCAAAGCCCCTATCGAAACGAGCTAGGCGCCCGGTCGAAATAAGTGTGTCAGCTTCCGTCGAGACCGACGCGAGGCAGGTGCTACCGGTGCTCGCTCCTACTCCCGTAGTTTGAGGAGCGGAGCGACGAGGCCACCTGCCGCAGCGAGAGGATCGGCGGGAGATGGCACACTTATTTCGACCGGGCGCCTTAGGTCGACCACTCGTCGTCGACCACGATTTCGGGGAGCGGCGGGGGCGCGAGGGAGTCCACGAGCTCGGCCATCTCGGAGATGTCGAGGGTGGAGAGCGCGACGGGGCGAGTCTTGGGCGCGGCGGGGGACGCGGGGAGCGGCGGAGGCCCCTTTGGGGTGGGCACGCCGACCGCGCCGCGGAGACGCAACGCGATGTCGGCGAGCGCTTCACGGCCGGCTTCGGACAGGCCTCCCTCGAGGGAGCGAACGCGGTCGACGTCGGCGGCGATCGTGGCGACGAGTGTCTTCAGCTCGGCGAGAGAGAGACCGAGGGACTCGATCGCGACGGCGCGCTCGACGCTCGGTCGCGTAGAAGGACGGGGCGGAGCGCGGCCGGGGGACGAGGACGACGGGGGCCGTGAAGCCTGGCCCGGCCGTGTGCTCGCGGGGGCTCGCGACGAGCTCGGCCCCGACGGCGCTTTGGCGCCCGGGATCGGCGGCGGCCTGACGCCTGGGATCGGCGGCGGCTTGACGCCCGGGATCGGCGGCGGCTTCGCGGCCGTGCGCGCGCTCGATCGGAGCGGTAGAGACGACTTCGTCTCAGGATTGGTCTCGCTCGCCGTCTTCTTGCTCATCCCGCGCCCCCCATACCCAGTCGCATCTTCTCACGAGCTCGACCCGCGCTCAAAGCGCGGAGTTAACCCTGGATGCACACTCGCTCACGACGCGCAGGTGATCACGACCTTCCCGAAGCCCTCGTTTTTGGCCACGATCGCGATCGCAGCCTCCACTTGCGCGAGCGGGAACGAGGCGTGGATCACGGGAGTGAGGCGCTTCTCCGCGAACAGCGGAGCGAGGTGCCGTTCGAGCACACGGCCGGCGAGGATCTTCTCCTCGAGGGGGCGCGAGCGGAGCACGGTGCCCTTGATCGTGAGTCGCTTGCGGAGCACCGCGCCGAAATCGATCTCCCCCGATGCGCCCGCGAGGAGGCCGACCAGCACGAGGCGCCCCTTCGGAGCCATGCACGCGAGCGACTCGTTCACGTACGCGCCACCGACCAGATCGAGCACCACGTCGACCCCGCGCCCGCCGGTCGCCTCGAGCACCGCCGCCGAGAAGCGTGCATCCTTCACCAATATGCCGGTCCCGAGGCCGAGGGCGCGCGCGTCGTCCAACTTGTCCTCGGTGCGCGCGGTCCCGATCGCCGTCGCGCCGATCGCGCGCGCGATTTGCAGCGCCGCTGTGCCGACCCCGCTGCCCACCGCGTGCACGAGCACCGTCTCGCCGGCCGCGAGCCCCATCTGCGACACCATCGCGTCGTAGGCCGTCAAATAAGCCTCCGGGAGGGCCGCGGCCTCCTCGAACGAGAGGTTCGTGGGCAGCCGCGCGACCGTCTCCGCGTGCACCACGAGCGACTCGGCATACGCCCCGCCGCCGACGAGCCCGAACACACGATCGCCGATCGCGAGCCCGAGCACCTTGTCGCCGAGCGCGTCCACCACGCCGGCGTACTCGAGCCCGGGCACGTCTTGCACCGCGTCCTTCGGGGCGGGGTATCCGCCACGAATCTGCAAGAGGTCGGCGCGGTTCACCGCGGTGGCGTGCACACGAACGCGCACCTCGCCGGTGCCAGGGGTGGGCTCGGGACGCTCTTCGACGACGAGGGAACCTTCACGAATGACGGCAGCGCGCATTCGGGGAATCTACACGCGTTTCGTTCCCCACGTCACGGGCGCTCGCGCGCTACTCGTGGGAGGGGAAGAGGTGGTCACGGCCCTGCGGCGCGTCGTCGTGGCAGCCCCAGCAGCGCTCCGATTTGCCGTCGAATACGAGGTTTCCGGCGGCGCCGACCACCACGTAGCGCCAGTCCCCGTGCTCAGGATCGAAGCCTTTTTCGCGCTTCTCCATCGCCATCGTGGGGCCTTTGTCGCCGCTCGGGCGCTCCACGTGCTCCATCAGGATCTTGGCGCCGACCTTCGCCTCGCGGACCTTCCCCTCGAAGGCGGCGCGGCCATCGTCGTTCGCGAGGAGCGTGTATTCCCAGCGGCCACCGGCGTGCCCGAGCGACGTGAAGCGGCCGGGGACTGCGGTCACGCCGTCGCGGAGATCTTTCGGCGCGCCGTTCGCGACCTTCGCCTCCACCTTGGGCTTCGGCGCGGTGCGAGCCTTGTCCGAGGTGCCGACCGGATCGAGCGGGGGCGGGGGGCAGGCCGTGAGCAGCGCGCACGCGAGGGCTGCGAACGAGAGCAGCGAGACCGAACGAAGCATCGGCCGCGACCCTACACGATGGCGCGAGCTTTGGTAGCGTGCGCCCGTGCCCCGCACCACCAACGAAACGAAGCGCCTCCGCGCGAGCCCCCCCGCGCGTCCGTTCCACGTCGTGCTCGTGGAGCCCGAGATCCCGCCGAACACGGGCAGCATCGCGCGCCTCTGCGCCGCCACGCAGTCCCCGCTCCACCTCGTCGGCAAGCTCGGCTTCCGCATCGACGAGCACGCCGTCCGCCGCGCGGGGGTCGATTATTGGCACTTGGTCGACGTGCAGACGCACCCGGATTTCGACGCGTTTTTGGCGCGATTCGCAGAGGTGTCCCCCGAAGGTGCGCTCCACTTGTTCACCGGCACCGCGACCGCGAGCTACTCCGAGCCTCGTTATGCAGGGGGCGACGCGCTCGTCTTCGGGAAAGAGAGCGTCGGCCTCTCGGACGAGCTCTTGGCGCGTTTTCCCGATCGTCAGGTCGCTATCCCCACGATTGGCGCAGTGCGCTCGTTGAACCTCGCCAACGCGGCGGGCATCGCGCTCTTCGAGGCCCTCCGCCAAGTGGGCACTTGGGAGAACGCGACCTTGGGGTGAGGCTCGCGACGCGACGCCAACACTCGCGCGATGGCCGGTCGGTCGCGAACACAACGCAACGCGACGCGACGCGTCGCTACGTGCCCATTGTCTCGCGCGGCGGAAGACGAGACGCTGTCGAGAATGCCAGCGAACGAGCCCCGCCGCGAGCCCACCCAAATCCACGTGCTCGTCGGGTGCTCCGACGCGCGCGACGTGGGTCAAGTCCACCTCGAGGTCGTCGAGAAGGTGCGCGCGGAGTACCTCGCCCGCGGCGTGCGGAGCGAGCTTTACGTGCTGCGTACGCCGGGCACGTTCGTCACGAAAGACGTGCTCCTCGACATCAAACGTGTCGTCGAGACCACCCGCCGCGAGGTAGGGCCAGACGAGCCGCTCGAGTACTTCGTGCATCTTTTGTCGCACGGGGAGCTCTCGATCGAGGGGGCGGAGCGTTTCCGCTGCGGGGTCCACGACCTCACGGTCGAACAGGGCTCCATGTTCAACTGTGGAATGCTCCAGGCCACGCGCGTGGCGGTCGATCTCGAGCGGCTCATCATCGGGATAAAGCCCACGTTCGCGCTCCCGGACGGCACCTCGCTCACGGTGGAGGACGAGCGAGGCGTGCGCCGGCTCTTGCTCGCGCACTACGGCTACGACGGGCACCTCGCCGGCGACTGGGTCAAAAGTGTCGACGATCTCCGCACCCACACGCGCCTCCAGAAGTCCGTCGTCGAGCGCGCCTTCCGCGACGATCCGGATTTGCGAAGGCTGAGCCTGCGTGTCACCGCCGGCATTCAGGATTATCGCCGCAACGCCTACGTGCGCGTCGACGGCGGTGAGCCGGATGGCAAATTCTGGGACGAGGGGCAGCGCCTCATCAATCAAACGTTGTCCGATTTGCCGCCCCATAGCATCGATCGCGCGCGCCAGTCGGAGGGCCAAATGCCGCTCGTCGGCCTCTTCGCGATGAGCGACATTCGTGGCTCCCGCGCGCGCGCCCTCGCCACCTACGCCGCGCTCCACCAGCGCCCCGTCACGAGCTACGAGCCGAACACCGTATTCGCGATAAGCGGCAGCGCCCTCGACCTCCCCGACACGCCGTTCGGCCCCTATGCCGTGTGTGGCCTCTACTACAGCGCGCAGAGCCTAGGGCTCCGGCAATACCTGGTCATGGGCAGCTCCGATGCGCAGGTGGCGCGCATGATTCGGAAGGTAGAGTCCGATCCGCTCGTGTCGCTCGTGGTCAATCACTTCCGGATCGCGCTCGTGCCGTCCGTCGTCGAAGCGCCGCGCACCGCATGATCCTCTACGAGCGTACGACGTGGCTCAAGATGGTCTTTCGTGTGCACGGCAGCGTCGTGCGGCGTATTTGGCCACGGTTCTTCGTGACCACCCTCATCGCGGCGGCGCTCACTGCGTTGCAGACCGACCCCCGTTTCAAGATATCGCTCACCGTCGCGCCATTTCTTATTACCGGCTTGCCGCTCGGCATCATCCTCGGCTTCCGAAACTCGTCCAGCTACGACCGGTTTTGGGAGGGGAGGAAGCTCTGGGGCGCGCTCACCAACCAGTGCCGTACGTTCGTCCGCCAGCTCCACACCATCGTCGTGCCGCCGCAGGGGGAGGCCGAGGGGGCGGCGCTCGATGCCTATCGTAAGGAAATGACGTACACGCTCGTCGCGGTCGCCCTTTCGCTGCGAATGCACCTCCGCCGCGAGACGAACCGTGAAGAGCTCGGCCCCTATTTGCCAGCGGGCGACATCGAAGCGCTCGCGACGGAAGCCTCCCCCCCGAGTGCGCTCGTTCATCGCCTCGGCCTCGTGCTTCGGCGCGCCGCGAGCGAAGGCTACGTGCACCCGATGCACGTCCCGATACTGGAGAGCACGCTCGCCCAGCTCACCGACGTGATCGGCGGCTGCGAGCGAATCAAGAACACGCCCACCCCCATAAGCTACATCATCTTCATTCACCGTGCGGTCGCGGTCTACGCGGTTCTCCTCCCGTTCGGCCTCGTCGACACCGTTCATGCGCTGACGCCGGTGGTCGTCTTTTTTATCTCGTATGCCTTCTTCAGCCTCGACGCGATAGGCGACGAGCTCGACGATCCGTTTCGCCACTCCGAAAATGGGCTCCCGCTCGCCACCCTCGCGCGGGGAATCGAGATTTACGCTAGGAAGCGCCTCGGCGACACGGAGCTGCCCGCGCCGATGGTCCCGGTCAACGGCGTCTCGCTCTGATCCCGCCGTCGCGCGGTCATCGGCCACGACTCGTCTGCGAAGGCCCGCTGCGCTCCCGAAGCGCCTACGAGCCCGTCGCGATCATGCTCACTCGAACGCGGAGATCCCCGTCACGTGCTGGCCCAAGATCAGCGTGTGAACGTCGTGTGTTCCCTCGTACGTCGACACCGTCTCCAAATTGCAGAGGTGGCGCATAATCGGGTATTCCAGCGTAATCCCGTTGCCGCCGAGGATGTCGCGGCAGGTGCGGGCCACCTCCAGCGCGGTGCGCACGTTGTGGCGCTTGATCATGCTCACGTGCTGGGGGAGCATCTTCTTTTCGGCCTTGAGGCGGCTCGTCTCCATCACCATGAGCTGCCCGGCCGAGATCTGCGAGAACATCTCCGCGAACTTGGCCTGCACGAGCTGGTGCGACGCGATCGGCTTTCCGCCGAACTGCACGCGGTGTTTGGCGTAGTCGAGGGCACAGTCGAAACAAGCCTCCGCCGCGCCGAGCACGCCCCACGCGATCCCGAAGCGGGCAGAGGTGAGCGTCGCGAGGGGGCCCTTCATGCCGCGCACGTTCGGCAACATGGCGCTCTTCGGGATACGCACGTCCTCCATGATGAGCTCGCTCGTCACGCTCGCGCGGAGGCTCATCTTCTTGTGAATCAGGCGCGCCTCGAAGCCCTTCGTCTCCGTCGGGACGACGAAGCCACGAACCTCGCCGGTCGTATTTCCCAGCTTCGCCCACACGATGGCGATTTGGGCCAAGTTGCCATTCGTGATCCAGCGCTTCGTCCCGTTCAATACGTAGGAGTCGCCGTCGTCCACCGCGGTGGTGATCATGCCGCCCGGGTTCGAGCCCCAGTCCGGCTCGGTGAGGCCGAAACAGCCGATGATCTTCCCCTTCGCCATCTCGGGGAGGTAGCGGTTCTTTTGCTCCTCCGAGCCCCACGAGTGAATGGGATACATCGCGAGGCTGCCTTGCACGCTCGCGAAGCTGCGAATCCCGGAGTCCCCCCGCTCGAGCTCTTGCATCGCGAGGCCGTAACCGATGTCGGAGAGGCCAGCGCAGCCGTATCCTTGTAGATTGCACCCAAGGAGGCCGAGCTCGGCGATCTCGGGGATGAGCTCACGCGGGAACGTCCCGTGCTCGAAGTGCTCCGCGATGATAGGGAGCACGCGAGCGTCCACGAACTTGCGGACGCTCGTCTTGATGGCGCGTTCTTCGTCGGTCAGGTGGCGAGCGATATCGAAAAAGTCGGGCATAGCGAGGCCGTCTTACCACGGCTCCACGCGCCGAGCCCGCGCGCGGACTCGGTTGTCTGCAGCTTCGTGCCTTCTCCCTCGCGCGGCTCACGTCGCGCAGCCGCGCTCAGCGCTGGACGCGGACGGTGGGGCTCGCGCCGGTAAAGTCTGCGCGCATCGTCACCTGTTCACCGCCCCGCGTCACGATCCGCTCCCCGCGCGACTCGCCGGTAGGGTCGAACACGAAGCGAATGTCGTGCGGGCCCGGATCGAGCAACGCGCGGGTGGGGGTCTTTCCTCGCGCGACGCCGTCCACGGTCACGCGCGTGCCGAGATCGCCGAGGAGCAGCACGGTCGCCTTCGGCACGTTCGCTTGCACCACCGTCGGCGTCGCGCTCACGTGCGCTGGAGGCGCCGAGCCGCTCGGGGCAGGGGCCTCGACCGACGGCGTCGGCCTCGCGGTCTCCATGGTCGCAACGGGACCTGCTTCGACCAGCGTCGCGACCGCCGCGACCGCCGCATCGGCGCCGACCGTCTGCGGGAGCGTGCCCGTGTTCTGTGCGTCTCGCACCCGCGAGAGCACGACCACGATCGCCGCCGCCGCCACCAGCCCCGCGACGGCCAACGTTCGGTTTTGATTCGATTTTTGAGCGATCGACGGCGGCGCTTCGGTGAGGCGCGCGGGGGTCTCGATCGGCCTCGTCGCGATGGTCTCGGTGTGCTCGGGCGACTCCTCTGGAGGGAGCGGGGCCTTCGCCGCCTTCACCGCGGGCGGCTTTTCGCTCTCGATTCGTCGCGTGCTCGGGACGACCTCGTCGTCGCGCGGGGAGACTCGTCCGCTCGCGGAGCTTCGGGTTGCGGGGGCGCCGCTCGACGGCCCCGTGCCGCGGGTCGCGAACGTCTTGGTGAACGGCCCCTCTGCCTCTTCGCTGAGCCTGCGCGTGCCGGGGAACGACGACTCGGGGATCCCGTCGCGTGAGTCGCTCGCCTCTCGGAAAGCACGCACGCGCTCGCCGAGCTTTCGCGCCACGTCCTCCGTCTCGCGGCCCTTCAAGTAGCTGCGTAGTGCGCGCCCGAGCTCGTCTGCTTCTTGTTGCCGCTCGCCCGGATCGAGGCTCATCGCGCGCGCGAACGTGTCGTCGAGCGACACGAGATCGGCGTGCGATTCGCTCGGCTTCGGGTGCGGCGCGGCCATCGCTTTTTCGCACTCTTCGAGCGAGCCGCGGCGAAACGGCGCGCGCCCGCTCCACGCCTCCATCAAGAGCACCGCGAGCGCAAAAACGTCGGTCGGCGGGCCCAGCTCGCGGCCAGCCATCTGCTCCGGCGGCATGTGCCCCGGCGAGCCGAACACCTCGTGATTGGCGACCCGCGCGGGCGCCGCGATCCCGAAGTCGATGAGCTTCACTTGCCCTTCTTCGTCGACCATCACGTTGCGCGGCGTGATGTCGCGGTGGACCACCTTCATGCGTCGGTGCGCGTAGTCGAGCGCGCGACAGACCTCCGCTCCGAGGTACGCGCCCTCTTCCGGCGAGAGCCCCACGCGCTTGCCTGCTGCTTCGCGATCGGCTTTCAAAAGCTCGGCCACGCTCACGCCGGCGACGAGCTCCATCGCGAGGAAGTACACGCCCTCTTCCACGCCGAGCTCGTACACGGGCACGATGTTCGGGTGGCTCAGCGCGACGGTGGTCTTCGCTTCGTCCACGAACCGGCGCACGAACTCCCCGTCATGGGAGAGCTCGTCGCGGATCTGCTTCACGACGAGCTTCTTCTCGAAGCCTCCCGCGCCCTTCAACGTGGCGAGCAGCACACGCGCCATCCCTCCGCGGGACAGCTCGCGCTCGAGCACGTATTTTCCGAAGGGCCTCGGGAACATCGTCGTCGCCGCGCGCCAAAAGCGCCACGGCTCTTCGTACTTTACCGCGAAGCGGCCCGGGATCGCGACTCTCCGGTGCGTGGCGCGCAGCCTTGTCCCCGGCGGCGCCTCACGAGGACTTCCGTGGCCCTTGGTGGTAGATTCTCGAAGCCGATGGCCCCTCCCTTCGTGACGCGGCGCCTCTGGCCAGCGACGCTGCTCGCTGGTGTGGCGGGCCTATGCCTCGGGGCCTGCCAGCGCGACACGCAGGTGATCGATCGGCCGGTCAGGTTGAACTCACCGAAGGGCTGCGCGGTAGCCGGCGAGCGAGGATACGCGTCGCTGTACGCGCACGGGGACTTCGAGCCCACCGCCGAGGCACCCTACGTGGAGAGCCTCTACCTCCGCGACGCGGCGGAGCTCGCGGGGCTGCCTCTCGCCACCAAGAGCCTCCTCGCCGATGTCTCGCAACCTGGCGCACCTGCTGGGTTTTTTGGTCTCGCGCGCGTTCCCGAGGCCGGGCCGGTGGACGTGCTCTTGTTGCCGAAGCTCGCCTCCTGCGCGCTCACGACCCGCATCGAGCGACGCACGAGCTCCACGATGGCGGCGATCGATCCGGGCCACGTGCTGCTCGTCGGGGGCAAGACCGAGCTCGGGCAGGTCCCTCGCACGTACGTCGCGAACTTGGGTGATGGCACGATCACCGCGCTCCCGATCGGGCTCGGCACCCGTCGTCTCGCGCCTACCGTGACGCGCTTCGACAAGGGACCCGATCCGGTCTTCGCCTCTGCCGCCGTGGTCGCGGGCGGGGCCGATCCGGACAGCAACGGTCCGCTCCGGACGGCGGAGGTCTACCTGCCGGGTGCAGACGGCGCGATCGGCGACATCGCGGCGAGCAAGATCGAGCTGAACGAAGCGCGCGCGGAGCACGGCGCGGTGGTGCTCGCCTCGGGCGAGACGCTCCTCGTGGGAGGCCGTGGCGCGACCGGTCTCCTCGCTACGATGGAGATCGTCGATCCGATCGCGAGCCGCGCGCGCACGACTGGCCTCGCGATCCTCGAGGTTGCGCGAAAAAATCCGACCGTGCTTCGCCTCGCGTCCGGAGAAATCCTCGTCGCGGGCGGAGAAGACGCCGCCGGTGTGCCGGTCTCTACCCTCGAGTGGTTCGCGCCGGATGCCTCGCGGTCGACCAAGCGTCGCCGCGATTTGGTCGCGAGCAAGCGTCGCATGTTCGTCCCGCTCGACACCGGCGGAGCGCTCGCGGTCATCTCCCCGGACAACCCGCAGGCCACGTTCAAGAGCGTGTGGGTCATCACCGCCGACGGCGCGCTCGAGTCGGGAATTCCCGTGCAAGATCTCGAAGAGGTGCGGCTCTTTCCCGCCGCCGACGCGTCGCCGCTGCTCTTTACCGGTCGCCGCTGGCTTCGATGGCAGCCGTGGTTCGGCGCGTTCCAGCAGCTCCTCGACGCGCCAGAGCCGGTGCTCGGATCGGGAGGCCCCGCGACGGCGAGCATCGCCGCCCCCGATCCTGGGCTCGCGATCTGGCTCGAGGACCGACCCGACGGCTCCTATGTCCGGGCCTACCGCCACGGCTCGCGAGGGCCGTATGCGTCGGTGCCGCGCCCGCTCCTCGTGAAGGACGAAATGTCGCTCGCGCCGGATCGGCTGCCTTCGCGCGACGCGTACCGGTTCGAGCTCGAGCGAGGGCTCCTCCTCGGTCCTGGCGCGAGCGCGTTCCTCCCCGACGTCACCTTCGCGAAGGTGACGATCGAGCTTCGAGTGACGGCGACCACGCCGATCGTGATCTTGCGTGACGACCGCGGCGTCGAGCTCGAGGTCGGCGGTCCGTTCTGCCCGGTCGGCGTCGCGAAGGAGACGCTCACGGTGAGCCGCGCCGGCGCGCGAGTCACGTTCGTCGCAGACGGCCGCGAGGCCCGCGAGTGCACGCGCGGCGTCGCAGAAAATGCACGTGTTTCCATAGGTTTGCGTGGTGCTTCGGGGGTCGAGTCGTCCGGCGCGCGCAACCTGTTCGTTCGTCGCGATTAACCTCGCGGTCGGGAGCCAGCGGAGCCCCCGAGGGCTTCTCACGAACCTGACGAATCCGTCGTCCACCTCGAACCTCGGCGGACGCGCGAAGTCCCCTTTTGATCGAGAATCGTCTAACCTCTACGCCGATGGCCATCTCCCGCTCCACGGCTCGGCTGGAGAAGAGCGAGCCCCCGCTCGCTTCGATCGCGAGCCCGCGCCGCGAGCGAAACGCCGCCGAGACCAAGCGCCGCATCCTCGACGCCGCGGGCACCGAGTTCGCGGCCAAAGGTTATGACGGCGCGCGCCTCGGCAACATCGCGCGGCAGGCCGCGGTGCAGCAGGCGCTCATCCACCACTACTTCGAGGACAAGGCCCGCCTCTTCGACGCCGTGCTCCAGCGTGGCCTCGACGGCATGACGCAGGGCATTTGGGACCTGCTCGAGGTCTTGGGCTTCCGCGCCAAGGCAGAGCAAAAAGGCCGCGTCACGAAGGACGACATTCGCACCCTCTGCGAGGCCTTCATCGGCGTGCTCTTCGGGTTCTACTCGAACAACAGCGTATTCCTCGCCATGGTCGGGCACGAGTCGCAGACCAACCGCGAGCAAGCCCACCGCGTCCTCGAGGAGAACGTGCGGCCCCTCTTCGAGGCGATCGTGCGTCGCATCCGTGAGCTCGGCGAGAACGGCGACATCCGCCCCGACGTCGACGCGCCCAACCTCGTGCTCTCGTGCATCGCGATGTCGTCCTTCGCGTTCCAACAAGAGGGCTTCGTGAAGGCGCTCTGGCGCTCCGATTTGACGGACCAAGCCTCGATCGAGAAGCGCAAGGCGTCGATCGTGCAAATGGTCCTCGATCACCTGCTCGTCTGATTTCCCCGTGCGCGCTGCGTCGCGAATCCGATGGCAGCTCGCACACGCCTGCGCGGTGCGCGCACCCTCGAAGCTCGACGCTCGGAGACGGGCCGCCGCGTCGACGAGTATGGCGCATCGCATCGCGAAAAAAGCCCCTGGGCGACCGCGCTGGCGGGACTATGCTCCGCGCCGTCCGCCTCTCTCGCCACGCGATTATCGCCCGCGAGCCCTCGAGGCCGACCTGATTCCAACAAGGAGGGGCTGAACGATTTTCGTCGAGACCGAGCCTGGGCTAGGAGGATCGCCCGGAACCGACTCCCTGTCCCCCGTCGGGGACTTCCAAGGGTCGTCGGTCGAGGACGTCCGACGACGGTCAGGCGAAGGTATCGGCGAAAAGCGTCAGCTCCTCAAGGAGCGTGCGCTGTGATCATCGGAGTCCCCAAAGAGATCAAGACCCGTGAGTACCGTGTCGGCATGACCCCCGCGGGCGTGCGGAGCCTCACCCAGCGTGGTCACAAGGTCCTCGTCGAGACGAACGCGGGCATCGGCTCCGGCCTCTCGGACGAGCAATACGTCGCGCAAGGCGCTCAAATCGTGGGCTCCGCGAAGGAAGCCTGGGGCGCCGACATGGTCGTCAAGGTGAAAGAGCCCCTCCCCGGCGAGTACGGCTTTTTCCGTGAGAACCTCATCCTTTACACGTACCTCCACCTCGCCCCGGAGCCGGAGCTCACCCGCGAGCTCGCCGCGAAGAAGGTCGCCGGCGTCGCCTACGAGACCATCGAGCTCGCCGACGGTTCGCTCCCGCTGTTGAAGCCGATGAGCGAAGTCGCGGGCCGCATGGCGGTGCAAGTCGGCGCCTCGTGCCTCCAGAAGGAGCACGGCGGCAAGGGTGTCCTCCTCGGCGGCGTGCCCGGCACCCGTCGTGGTCGTGTCGTCATCCTCGGCGGCGGCGTGGTCGGAAAAAACGCCGCCACCATCGCGGTCGGCATGGGCGCGCAGGTCACCGTGCTCGACGTCCGCGCCGAGACGATGGCGTACCTCGAGGACGTCTTCGGCGGCGCGATCGAGACCCTCTACTCGAACCCCACCAACATCGAGTACTGCGTCCAGCGCGCAGATCTCGTCGTCGGCGCGGTGCTCGTCACCGGCGCGCGCGCACCCAAGCTCGTCACGAAGGAGCTCATCGAGCGCATGGAGCCCGGCAGCGTCGTCGTCGACGTCGCGGTCGATCAAGGCGGCTGCATCGAGACGTGCCGCCCCACCACCCACGACAACCCCACCTACGAGATCGGCGGAGTGGTCCACTACTGCGTCGCGAACATGCCGGGCGCGGTCGCGCAGACCAGCACCTGGGCCCTCACGAACACCACCGCCGCCTACGCGATCAAGATCGCGGACATGGGCCTCGTCGCCGCCGCCAAGGCCGACAAGGCGCTCCTCAAGGGCATCAACACCTACGCCGGCCACGTCGTGTACGAGCCCGTCGCGCAGGCGCACAAGCTGCCCTACAAGTCGATCGAGAGCCTGCTCTGAGCGTTCCCGAGTCGCTCGTTTCCGGCGTGGAGGTCTTGTGCCTCGACGCCGGAAACACTGTGATTTTCCTCGATCACGCGCGCCTCGCAAAAGAGACGAGCGCCCTCGGTTACCACGTCGAGGTCGACGTGCTCGTGCGCGCGGAGGGCGAGGCGAAGCGGCTTCAAAGTGGCGGCCCGCAGATCGACGTCGTTTTTCCCGGCACCGAGAAACAGGGAATCGCGAGCTGGGGCCGCACCGTCGCGACCATGCTCGTGTGCGCCGGCCTCCCCGCCGCCGACATGTCGACCGTCGTCGGCAAGCTGTTCCATTCGCATGTAGAGTACAACTTCTGGTCGAAGGTCCCCGAGGGGCTCGGCGACGCGCTGGAAGCGTTTCGCGCCACCGGCGGCAAGGTCGCGATCGTGTCGAACTCGGAGGGCATGCTCGCGGGGCTCTTCGATCGCCTCGGCATCGCGCGCCATTTCGATCTCGTGGCCGACAGCGGCCTCCTCGGGATCGAGAAGCCCGATCCCCGTATTTTCCAGCACGTCCTCGATCATTTCTCCGTCTCGAGCGGTGCCGCGCTTCACCTCGGCGACATCGTCGCGACCGACGTAGATGGCGCCCGCGCGGCCGGCATTCGTCACGCGCTCCTCGATCCGTTCGGCTTCTACGAGGGGCTCTCGCTCGACGTGCCTCGCATCCCGGACGTGGTCACCGTCGCGCGCGCGCTCACGCACCATCGCACTTCCAAAAAATCGAAGGTTTAAGGCATGTCGAAGAAGCTCGTCGCGCTCATTCCCGGGGACGGCATCGGCCCCGAGGTCGTCGCTCAGGCCAAGCGTGTGCTCGTCCACTACCGCGACGTTCGCGGCCTCCCGCTCGACCTGTGGGACCTCGATCTCGGCGCTGACCGTTATTTGCGCGACGGCACCACGTTCCCGAAGGAGGTCTCGGAGCGCATCGAGAACGAGGCCTCCGCGGTGCTCCTCGGCGCGCTCGGCGACCCGCGCGTTCCGAACCTGGAGCACGCGCGCGATATCCTCTTCGGGCTTCGTTTCGGCCTCGATCTCTACGCGAACATCCGCCCCATGAAGGCGCTCGACGATCGCCTCGTGCCGCTGAAAAATCGCAGCGCGAAAGACGTAAACGTGACCGTGTTCCGCGAGAACACGGAGGGCATCTACGTGGGCATGGGCGGCCAGTTCAAGCGCGGCACGCCAGACGAAATCGCGATCAACGAAGACGTGAACACGCGCAAAGGCGTCGAGCGCTTGATCCGCGCCGGCTTCGAGTTCGCCAAGAAGAACGGCAAAAAGACCGTCCACATGGCCGACAAATCGAACGCGATGAAACACGCGCACGAGCTCTGGTACCGCTGCTTCTTCGAGGTCGCGAAGGAGTACCCGGGCATCGAAGCGAAGCACGTCTACGTCGACGCGCTCTGTCTTTACCTCATCCAAGATCCCTCGCCGTTCGAGGTGGTCGTCACGTGCAACCTCTTCGGCGACATCGTCACCGACCTGGGCGCCGCGCTCCAAGGTGGCCTCGGCATGGCCGCGAGCGCGAACGTGCACGCCTCGGATCCGTCGCGTGTCGCGATGTTCGAGCCCGTTCACGGCTCCGCTCCACCGCTCGCGGGCAAAGATCTCGCGAACCCGCTCGCGAGCGTGCTCACCGTCGGCATGCTCCTCACCCACCTCGGTTACCCCGACGAAGAGGCGAAGCTCGAGGGCATCGTCACGAAGGCGATCGTGGAGAAGAAGTGCACCCGCGACGTCGGGGGCGAGCTCGGCACCCGCGCGGTCGGCGATTTTGTGATGGCCCAGCTCCAGGGCTGAGAGCCGGCCGCTCCCGGGCGCCCGTTCAGCTGTGGGTGGGCCTCGCTCCCATTTCGAGCGTTCGCCCAAGGACCTCGAATCTTGGGTGTTTTCGCTCTGATCCGTCTGTTCGGGAGGCGCTTCGCCCCCGCGCGAAATAAATGAAGCTCGTCGGGAACTTCTCTCCCCTGCGCTCTGTCTGGCCCAAACCCGCGGGGCTCGGCCACGGGGAGAGTGGAATTCGACGCGAGTCGTGCCACACTTTTTTTCGCGTCGGTTGAAGCGCGACGGTCCTAGGCCGTCGGACTTGGTCACTCTGTAGGAGGCGGCTCTGATGGGTTTGAAAGTGTGGAACGGCGTCGTCCTCGCAGCGCTCGCGGTTCTCTGGGTTGCGTCCGGCACGCAACGCGAGAAGCCCGTGCTCGGCCTCACCCACGCGCGGGCCGAGGTGAGCGCTCTCGAGACGGAGCTCGCCTCCGCACCGAACGACCCACTCAAAGTGCAAGCCCTCGCCCAGAAGTACATCGAAGCCAAGACCCCGGGACTCGCTCTCCGTCTCATCGAGTCCCAGCCCGTCGCCGTCCGCACCGAGCCGGTCGTCGAGCACGTCTATGCGCGCGCGCTCCTCGAGCAGGGCCGCTCGGGGGATGCGCTCGCCGCCGAGCAACGCGTCCTCGCCCGCTGCGCCAGCGGTCAGGTCACCTGTTCCTCGTTCCTCGTGGCCCAAGCCACCCGCCGTGCAGACATCCTCCGCGAGCTCGGCAAGCTCGGGGTGGAAGACGCGCAGGCTTATCCGGAGAAGAGTCAGCTCGCGTACCAAAACGCTACCCGCTCGGTGGGTCTCGTCGAATCGCACTGATTTTCCCTCGGATAGCGCCCACGCGAACGGTCCGCGCGGGTGATGACGATGGCCCCTTCTCGAGGCACTGACCTCACGAGGCCGCGTGCACGATCCCTTTCGGTCGTCTGCTTCCAAAGCCCAAGAGAGCCGCCCGGCGCGACGTTCGTCCGTCCCGCCTTCGAGCGCGCTCGCGGTCGCATTCGGGCTCGCCGCCGTGAGCACGCTCGGCTGCGCGACCGCCAAGCCGCATCCGGTGGTCCGTCCCGCGGCCGAGAATCGATCGACCCCGCGGTTCGCACCTCCGTTCGCCCTCGCGAACCCAGAGGACGCGATCGTGCGCCTCGTGCTCCCGAACATGACCTGCACCGGCACCGCGGTCGACGAGGATCTCATCCTCACCGCGCACCACTGCGTCGTGAAGCGCGGGCCGCGTGGTGAGTTCCTCTCCGAGGACGTGGACCCTTCCACGATCCGGGTCGAGCTCGGCGGCGACTATTTCGCGTGGGGCGACATCAAAGCGAAGGCCGTGATCTCGCCTCCTTGTGGCGCCAAAGGTGGCGCCGGCGACGTGGCGGTGCTCGTGCTCGAGCGCAAGCTGGTCGGCCTCCGAACGCTGCCCGTTCGCGACGCTCCGCCTCACATCGGCGAGAACGTCGATCCGGTCGGCTTCGGGCGCTGCGCCACTTCTGGCGACGCGATCCGCAGGAAAATGCGCGAGGGCGGCCCAATCCGCGCCACGACCGGCGAGACGTTCTTCATGGAGGCGAGCGTGTGTCCCGGCGACTCGGGAGGCCCCGTGCTCACGCGCGGAACGCACCAGCTCGTCGGCGTGGTGAGCCTCAGCGCGATGGACGGCGACGACCGCACCAAGGCCCCCTCGATCATGGCGCGCGTCGACGTGTACCGGAAGGTGCTCGCTCAAGCCCGTCAGATCGGCGATGGCGTCTCGCGCGCCGAGCTCCCGCCGCTCTCGTGTGAGTGAGAGCGGCTCGGCTCCACGCCGGTGCGTGTAGTATGCATCTGGGCGGACGGCTTGAACGAACCAAGGGACAACGAGCCGTCGCGAGCTCGTGTCCCTTCCTCGTTCGGCGCGTCTCGTGCGTCTCGCGCAGGTCGCGTCGTGGTGTCAGTTCGTGATCGCGGCGGGGATCACCTTCCGGGCGGTCCGTGTCCATGCGCCCGACGCCGAGCGTCGCCACGTCTCGCGCACGTTGGGCTCGTAGCTCGTCGCGTCCGTTTCCTCCGGCCAGCCTGTCTGAACGACGAGCGCGCCGCTCGCGTCCGTGGAGATTTCGTCGAGCCGGCCCTCGCCCGGGAACACGATCGGCGTGACGCCGCGGGGCCCGATGCTCGCCAAAAAGACGCCGTTTTGGCCGTGAAAAATCGAGATCGGGCAGCCCGGAAAGTCGTCCCCGAAGGTGCCCTCTTTCACCAACGACGCGCCGACGATCACGTCGTCGTCGCGCACGAGGACGTGGCTCGGGAAGAACGCGTACGCCTTCACCGAGAGCTCGAACACCTCCGCGTCCTTGCCCGGTGCCGCGTGCGCGAGGCCGTAGCTCCGCTTGCCGCCGTGACCGAACGACTCGAAGTAGTAGACGTCTCCGCGCGACGACGTCGCGTACACCGACGATCGATAGAGCTCGTCGGAGCGAAAGCCGAAGTCGTAGCCGCGCTTGCTCAGCGCCGAAAAATCGGGGAGCGAGGTCCCCTCGGCGCGCTCGCCTTCGAGTCGGAAATGAAAAGGATCGATCCGCTCGTCCTCGCCCGGGTTCACCGTCGGTGGCACGAGCGCGGTGCCGCCGAGGTACGCGAGCGGGCTATCGCCGTAGCCGGTGCCGATCGTGCCCGCGGTGCGCGTCGTGTCCTCGCGGACGCTTTCGGTCGTCTCGACCTGGGACGCGACCGGCGCGGGCACCTCGTCGATCACCTCCGCCGCGCACGAGAGCAACGGCGTGGCGAGGGCGAGGGCGAGCAGGGAGACCATGAGCGACGACAGCGTGGGAAGGCGCATGAGCCCCCTCTTACACGGCGCGCGCCAACAGGTTTCTTCAGCAACTACGGCATCTTACGAATGGCGTAGGCGCCGTTTCGTGGGCCGCTGGACACGAAGCGTGGGGCCAGCGACGCGCCGTCGTCGCTCGTTCGCGTGTCAGCCGTTCGCGCGCAGCCGTTCGCGTGTGAGCCGCTCAGTTCAGCGCTTTGCTCGGGCGCTCGGCCTTGGTGGCGCCGAAGATCTCGTCCCACCCGTTGCGGTAGCTGCTGGTCGCGACCTGCGCGGGGCCCTTGCCGCGTGTGCTCGCGGTAGCCCTCGCGGGCGGCGCGTACGTGACGTCGACGTCGCAGACCTGAGGCGCGTCTTTGCGGGGGGTGAGCTTCACCACCTCGCCGTGGATGCTCGCGCCGTGCTTGAGCGGACGTACTTCGCCCGCCTCGACGCGATCTTCGCGCGCGCGGAGCACGTGCACTCCTTCACCGTCGGCCGTGGGCGGACCGAGGAGCACGACGTCCCGTGGCGGAGACTTCGCGGCGTCGTCGCCCTTGGGCTTTTCGGGAGCGTCGGACATCGACCCGAGTATATCGTACGTCCCCATGATTTCCACGGCGCGCGCGGCGCGAGCAAGCTTTCTCGTGACGGTCCTCGGGTCGCTCGTTTCGTGCGCCGAGCCGCAAGCCGCGTCCCCCGCCCCGGCGCTCCCCACCGCAGCGGCCACGACGGCACCCCCCGCGCCGGCCCCCGCGCCGCCCACGGTCGAGAGCCCGTTCGCGATCAAGGGTCCGTTCCGCGCCGACCTCGTCCCACCGCAACCGAAGGCCGATGTCTCTTCGGTCGTGAGCGGCGTGAAGAAGAGCGCGCCAGCGTGGCGAAAAGCCGTCGGTGCGCTGCCCGCGAGCTGCAAGGCCTACCTCGAGAAGGCGACGAAGAAGCCCGCCGTCGCGTGCGACACGTTCGCGCCGACCGCGAACGGCCAGGGCGCGCAAGGTGTCGCGGGGCTGCTCGCCGAGGCGCTCGGCGTCGTCGACCCGGCCAAGCGCGACGAGAAGCTCCGTGAGCTCGCGACCTGCAAGGGAATTTCCGAGGCGGAGCTCGTCGCGTTGCGCGCGCACCTCGCGCCGCCGGAGTGCTCCGACGCGATCGTCGAGAAGATCGCCGAGAGCCCGGCCGCACTCGCGCCGCTCGATAAATCGCTGGCCCATTCGATCGTCGGTCTCTGGATCGCAGGTCAGCTCGCGCGCACCGTGCCCGCGATCCCGCGGATGCCGCCGCCGTTCTCGAAGGCCGCCGTCATCAAGTTCACGAACGGCGCGATCACGACCTGGTTTCGCACCCAAGCGGCCGCCGTCGACGAGCTCTCGAAGGTGGGCGCCACCCTCGAAGGGCAGGGGAGGGCCACCGTCGCGATCGAAGCCGGCCTCGCCGACATGCGCTTCGTCGAGCGCGCGCGCGAGGTCCCGATCCCGGACGAATGGAAGAAGGACCCCGAGATCGCGCAGGTGTATCAAGCCGCCCTCGATCAGGCGATGGAGCCTCGAAAGCTCCGCGGTCGCGACGCGGCGCTCACCGGGCTCAACGACGCAGCGTCGCTCGGAATACTGCAAGATGCACGTATCGAGCGCGCGCGGAAGGTGCTCGTGCGACTCTACGGCGGCTCGCGGATCGACGCGCTCGACGGCCTCCTGATGCCTCCCCCGAAGCCGCAGCTTCAGGGGGGCACCGTTCTCCAGTTGCTCGCGACGCGGCTCCCGCTCGTCACCGGTGAGCGCCTCGTCGTGCTCCCTCCGGCGGAGCCGGCGACCCTCCACGCGACGTCGGTGCAAGGGCTGCTCCCCGCGTACCGCGCGAAGGAGGCCGCGACGGACGCCACGTTCGAGCGCCTCGCGCAGCTACGCCTCGACCTCGCGCGGCTCTATTTCCGCGGCGCGGAGGCCGACCAGGTCCTCGCGATGGCGCAGGGACGAACCCTCGCCGACGACGCGACGCGCTTCTATGTCGCGCTCGCGCTGGCGCTCCGCCACGGGCCCGACGGCGCGGCGCGCATGATGCTCGCGCCCTCTCCCGCGGCGCTCGATCTCCGCCACACCGAGGCGCTCGACGCCCTCGCAAAAGAGACCTCGCGCTACGCCGGCATCGCCGCGTTCGACGCCGCGTGGCTCCGTCGCCTCTCGCCTCCGGAGGGCGCCGGCAGCGAGTACTTCGCCGACGTCGCGAAGCGTTTCCACGAGGCAGAGCAGAAGCTCGAGTCGCCGGGCGACAAAGCGAAGGCAAGAGAGCAAGCCGCCCTCGCCGACGAGACCGCAAAAGCCGCCCACTGACCGGCGCGCGCAGTCCGCTCGCGTAGGTTCGTGTAGACCGCACACGACTGCAAACGAATCGAGCGTGTGTAGAGCGCACGATTCGCGCGGTGTCGCTCGCGTGCGGTGTGCACGTATGCGGCTCGTGTACGTCGCATGAGCACGGCATGAGCCATCGTTCTTGATCCCGAGATCACGCGTGATTCATCGGCTCCTCACGCGCGCCTTTGGGCGTGTCGCGCAAGGTCGCCGTCCATGTTGGGGCGCGGGGGAGGCGGGTGGCCAGGGGGCCGCGGCGCTCTTCGTGCTCACTCGATGGCCGGGCCCAACCCCGGCCAAAGGACGGATCAAAAGATGAAGACGAGCGCCTGTCTCTTCTCGCTGGCGGTGGTGACTCTCCTCGGTGTCGCCGGCTCGGCGAGCGCCCAGCAGCCCAAGATCGCTCCCACTGCTGCCGCCGCCGCCGCGCGACCGGCCGTCACGCAGTTCCTCGCCACCCGCGTGACAGGCGTGATCCGCACCGCGGGCACCGCCCCGGGCGAGGCCTCGCTCAACGGATACAACTGCGACGATCTCGACGTGATCGTCACGAGCAAGGAGAACAGCTCCACCGCGGGTTTCGCCCCACCGAAGTGGGTGCGGACCCGGCACGCCGTCGGGACGTGGTCGTCGGGCCAATGCACCTTCAGCGTGCCCGTCGTCGCCAATTCGGAGTTCAACGTCTACGTGAGCGCTGGCACGAAGGACTATCCCTGCCAGTACATCGGGAACCTCGTCGTGTCGCCCGGATACTCGGCGTGGACGAAGGTCGCCTTCGGAAAGAGCGTCGCCCTCCCCGACTTCACGATGAGCGCTCAGGGCGGGAAGTTTTACTGCGGCATGATCTACTGACGGCGCGCTGTCACCCGATCGGACGAAGGCCGGTCCCCCGAACGGAGGACCGGTCTCGGTGTTCCATGTCCTCGTATTCGCGAAGCTTGTCCCCAGAAAAGGTACCGCGGGCCTTTTGGTGGATGCATTCGGAAGAGGGGAGGTCCAATGACCCGAGGACGGCGGCTCGTCCTCTCCCCGAGGGTTTGCGCATCCTCGGGGGCGGCTCATTGGCGCACCAAAGGAGAACCATGAAGCGAGGCTTTACCACCGAGCCCTCTACGGTCTTCGTCTTCGACCAGGTCGAGATCGACGAGGCCCTCTTCGAGCTCCGGATCCACGGGATCCGAGTGTCGCTCCAGCGGCGTGCGTTCGACCTCCTCGTGTACCTGGTGAAGCATCGCGATCGTGTCGTCACGAGCTCCGAGCTCCTCGACACCGTGTGGAGCGGGGCGCGTGTCTGCGAGAACGCGATCGCGCAAGCCGTCGCGTCGCTACGAAAGACGTTCGCCGAGGCGGGCCTCGACGACGTGGTCCACACCGCGCGCGGGCGTGGCTACCGGTTCATGCGCGACGTGGAGGTGCACGAGCCCCCCGCGCGCTCCGAGGTGCGCGCGCTCTCTCCGCGGCCGGACTTGGTCGTCGTCCTCGTCGAAGGCGCGCCCCCGGGCACGCTGGAAGATCTCGTGACCTTCCTTCGGGAGCGTGTCGGCCGCGAGCCGAGCATCGTGCCGGTCGACTCCGACGACCTCGAGAAGACCAAGCTCTTCCGCGCCCTCGTCGCGTGACCCGGCCGCGATCGGGGCGAGACGGGGCGAGGCGAGGCGACGCGACGCGAGACGGGCGAGGCGAGGGAAAGGGGCCTGCGCCCGTGGCTCGCCCGATGGACGGTGAAAACCGCGCTTCGTTGCGGTAATACCGGCCACCATGACATCTTCGGGTACGGCCGAGGCCGCGAAGGAAGAGATCGAGCTCGCCCTCTCGGCCTTCCACTCCACGTTCGTCGAGGCCTTCGCCGCGGCACCGACGGAGCAAGTCTTGCGTGACGAAAAGGCCAAGCTCCTCGGCAAAAATGGCTCTCTTACCGCGATCTTGAAGCGCATGGGCGCGCTCTCGGCCGACGCGCGAAAGTCCGTCGGCGAGCGCGTGAACGCCCTCAAGACCGAGGTCGAGGCCGCGTTCGACGCTCGCCTCCGCGAGATGGTCGCCGAGAAGCGCAAGGCCGAGCTCGAGGCGCGTCCGTTCGATCTCACGCTCCCCGGTCGCAATCCGATCGGCGACGGGCACATCCACCCGATTTCGCAGGTGCGCGCCGACGTCATCGAGATCTTCCGCGGCCTCGGGTTCGCGGTCTTCGACGGCCCCGACGTGGAGCACGAGGCGAACAACTTCACGAAGCTCGGCTTCCCTCCGGATCACCCCGCGACGGACATGCAAGACAGCTTCTGGACCAAGTCGCGCCACGTGCTGCGAACGCACACGAGCAACATCCAGGTCCGCGCGATGACGACGGTAAAACCCCCGATGGCGTTCATCGCGCCGGGCACGGTGTACCGCCGCGACGACGACGCGACCCACTCGCCGATGTTCCACCAGCTCGAGGCGTTCCTCATCGACGAGAACGTGAGCCTCGCCCACCTCCGCGGCATCCTCTCCGAGTTCGCCGAGCGCATGTACGGGCCCGGCACGCCCATTCGCCTCCGCCCGAGCTACTTCCCGTTCGTCGAGCCCGGCGCCGAGGTCGACGTCGGATGTGTATTCTGCAAGCAACCGGACGGAAAGCGTAAGGGCTGCTCCGTCTGCAAGCACACCGGTTGGATCGAGATCTTGGGCTGCGGGATGATCCACCCCGTCGTCTTCGAGCACTGCGGAATCGACCCCGAGAAGTACACCGGGTTCGCCCTCGGCATGGGCCTCGACCGGGTCGCGATGCTTCGTTACGACATCCCCAACATCAAGCTCCTCTTCGACAACGATCCGCGGTTTCTCGCGCAGTTTTGAAGAGTTAGGGCGACCCGAAGGATTTCGAGCCGTCGCCCACCACGCGATTTCGGAGATCCCCCACGCGGGGAGAGAGACGAACGAGATGAACAAGCAAGTGAGCGGGGCGCGAACGGCATGAAAGCAAGCTTGAAGTGGCTCGTGGAGCTGTTGCCGGAGCTCTCGAAGCTCTCCGCGGACGACGTCGCGAAGAAGCTCACCTTCGCGGGGCTCGAGGTCGAGGGCGTCACCCCGTTCGGCGCGGGCACCGAGGGGTGCGTCGTCGCGAAGGTCGTCTCGTTCCGTCCGCACCCCACGAAGAGCGGGCTCCGCCTCGTCACGGTCGACCTCGGCGAAGGCACCCAAGAGATCGTGTGCGGCGCGCCCAACGTGCCGGACGCGGGCGGCCTCGTCGTGCTCGCGAAGCTCGGCGCGTACCTCCCCGCGAAAGACATGACGATCGCGCGGCGCGAGATCGCGGGCGTGGTCAGCGAGGGCATGCTCTGCTCCGAGTCGGAGCTCGGCCTGTCCGAGGAGAGCGCGGGGATCCTGATTTTGCCGCCCGGCACGGGAAATCCCGGGCAATCGCTGATCGAAGCGATCCCGCACGTGCGCGACACGGTGTTCGAGATCAACATCACGCCGAACCGCCCCGATGGCCTCGGGCACGTGGGGCTCGCGCGCGATCTCGCGGCGGTGCTCGGTGTCGCGTTCGCGCCGAAGCGCGCGCCCACGTTCGGCGCGGACGACGTGCCGCTCGACGTCGACGTGAAGGTCGTGGACCAGGATCGCTGCCCCGAGTTTTCTACCGCGCGCGCGGTCGGGATCACGATCGCGCCTTCGCCCCTCGCGTGGCGCTACAGGCTCCTCGCTCTCGGGGTGCGCCCGATCTCGAACCTGGTCGACATCACGAACCTCGTGCTCCTCGGTCACGGCCAGCCGATGCACGCCTTCGATCTCGCGAAGGTGCGCGGGCGCGCGATCGTCGTCCGCACCGCGGCGGAGGGAGAGCCCTTCACCACGTTGGACGGCGTCGCGCGGAAGCTCTCGAAAGACGATCTCGTCGTGTGCGACGGCGAAGGACCGGTCGCGCTCGCAGGCGTGATGGGCGGGGAAAATAGCGAGATCTCCGCGTCGACGACCGAGGTGCTCTTCGAGTGCGCGTACTTCGATGCGCGTGGGGTGCGCCGCACGGGAAGGCGTCACGGGCTCCACACCGAGGCGAGCCACAGGTTCGAGCGCGGCACCGATCCAGGAGGCCTCGAGGCCGCCCTCGCCACCGCCGTGAAGCTCACGCTCGAGGTCGTGCCCGGCGCGAAGCTCTCGCCTCCTCGTTACGTCACCGGCGCCACCGCGAACACCACCCCGCGCGAGCTCACCACGAAGGTGGTCTCGCTGCGCTCGTCGTTCATGACGCGCCTCCTCGGGATCGCGGTCCCGCTCTCGGACGCGCGCGGTATCCTCGAGCGTCTTGGGTGCACAGTGCACGCATCGGGCGAAGGCGCGCTCGACGTCGCGCTGCCGACACACCGGCCCGATTTGTCACGCGAGGTCGATCTCGTCGAAGAGGTCATTCGTGTGCGCGGGATCGACACCGTGCCGACGGAGCTGCCCCCCGTGCGTGGCTCGCGCGCGGTCGGTGGACGCGAAGCGCTGGAGCACTCGGTGCGTCGCGCGGCGGCGAGCGTGGGGCTCTCGGAGGCGATCACGTTCCGCTTCACCTCGGCCAAGGCGCTCGCCGACGTGTTCGCCAAAGAAGCGACCGTGGTGCTGGAAAACCCCATCAACGAGCATCAAACCGTGATGCGCACGAGCCTCCTCCCCGGGCTCCTCGAGTCGCTCGCGCAGGCGCGTCGGCACGGGGTGCGCTCGGCGGGGCTCTTCGCGGTCGGGCCCGTGTTCCTCCCGTCGAAGAACGACTTGCCCGAGGAGCGCCCGGAGCTCTTCGCGGTGCTCGTCGGCGATCGCGCGGCGTACCTGGAGAAGCCCGCGCCGGTCGACGCGTGGGACGCCAAGGGCGTCGCGCTCGCCCTCGTCGCGGCGCTCACCGGCAAGGAGCCCGAGGTCGTCACGTACACCGCGAGCGAGCGCCCCGCGTACATGCACCCGCGCGCCGCTGCGAAGCTACTCCTCGGGTCCACGGTGATCGGCTCGTTCGGTCTCTTGCACCCCGACGTGGGCGACAAGTACGACTTCGCCGAGGCGCTCCCGTTCATCAGCCTCGACTTGCCCACCCTCGCGAAGCACCCGCGCGCGCCGAGGTACAAGGCGATCCCGAAGTTCCCTGCGTCGCCGCGCGACCTCGCCCTCGTCGTGCACGACGACGTCCCCGCCGGCCAAGTGAAGGCCGCGATCCTCGCGTCCGCGGGCCCCCTCGCGACCGACGTCGAGCTCTTCGACAGGTTCACCGGAGGCGCCAATATCCCGAAGGATCACGCGAGCTTGGCCTTCCGAGTCATTTACCGCTCGGACGAGCGCACCCTCACCGACGCGGAGGTCGAGAAGGCCCACGCCAAGGTCGTGAAAGAGGTCGAGGAACGATTCGGGGCGACGCAGCGTAAGTAACCTCGAGGAAAGTCGGGACGCCGACCACGCGATCGGCGTAACCTCGAGGAGCCCATGACGATTCACGGAAAGCTCGGTCCATCCCCCGTCAAAGGCTCGCTCGGCGTTCTCGCGCTGGTCCTCGGCGCCGGCCTCGTCGTCGGCTGCGGCGGCTCGAAGGAGCTCACCGTGCGCGCCAACGCCACGGTGGTCCGCGAAGGCGCCAACGACGTGATGGAGATCGTGGTCACCACGTCGCCGAACGCGAACGTGCGAATCCACGACTCTACCTATGCGCAGTCGTGGACCGCGACCGCGGATTTCATGGGTCAGGCGAAGGTCACGGTGCCCCTCCCGGAGCCGGGGGTCCCCAAGGTGAGCCCGCCGCCGTCCAAGTACGGCACGGCCTACAGCGGGCCGAGCTACACCGCCGCTCCGAGCTACACCACGCCGCCCCGCTCCGTCCTCCTCGGACCCGAGATCAAGCTCTCCGTTTCCGCCGATCTCTACGAGCCGCGCAAGCTCTTCAAGTCCAAGTACCGCTCCGCGCAGACGAACGTGACCGTCGTGAGGCCCGCCGCGATCCGCTTCGACCCCACCACGCGCACGATCGCATGCCTCGGCAAGGCGTGCACTGGCACGTTCAACGTCTACCAAGAGGCGCGCATCGACTTTTCGGACATCGATCCCATGTCCACCGTGAGCCTCGGCGCGGAGCAAGCGCGCACCATCACGCGGCAGCTCTCGATCTCGCTCGACATGAAACCGCTCCTCGAGAAGGTGCCCCTCGCCGACATCTTCAAGCAGTACCCGATGGGCAACGTCGACGTGCCGCTCGAGCTCGGCTTCGCCGACGGCACCAAGTTGAAGACCAACGTGAACGTGGCCGCCAACCAAATGAAGCCCGCGCTCGCGGCCGCCTTCACCAAGGTCGCGCAAGGCGGCGTGCTCTTCGCTGGCGAAGAGGCGAGCCCCGGCAACCACACCTCGCTCCTCGATCTGTCGCACCAGACGTTGGTCGGAACGGCCGCGAAAGTGCGCGACATCGATCTCGTCGCCGTGCTCACGGACAAAGATCGACCCGGCTGCGGCACCGAAGGCACCTCCGAGGCCGACGTGAAGGTGTACGAGCGCCGCACCGGCAAGGTCATCGGGACCCGGCATTTCTCGGCCCCGACGTGCAAGGAAGACTACGACGACGCCGCGGTCGAGGCGTGGGTGAAGACGTTCGTGAAGGGAACCTGAGGTCGGTACCTTTCGTGCGTTTCCGGTTCCTTTAACGGTCGCGCTGGATAACATCCGGGTGTGGTGAATGCGGCCTTCCCCGGGGACGGCGAGCTCGTCGGAGCCGTCGTTTCTCAAAAATTTCGGCTCGCCCGGTTCATCGGCTCGGGTGGCATGGGCGTGGTCTACGAGGCTCAGCCGCTCGCCGGGGGCCCCTCCGTCGCGATCAAAATGCTCCGCGCGGAGTACCTCGACGACGTCGATGTGCTCACCCGCTTCGTGGACGAAGGGCACATGTGCCAGCGCCTCTCGCACACGAACATCGCGCGTGTGTTCGAGGTCGGTCACGCGGAGGACACCACCCCGTACCTCGTCATGGAATACCTCGACGGAATTCCACTTGCATCTTACACGCATAACGGCGGCAAGGTCCCGCTCCTCCAGTCGGCGACGATCGTGCAAGGGCTCCTCCAGGGCCTCTCGATGGCGCACGCGCAGGGCATCGTTCATCGCGATCTCAAGCCCGAGAACGTGATCCTCGCCCGCGATCCGAACGGCAAATTTACCCCAAAAATCCTCGATTTCGGCATCGCGAAGGTCATGGACCAGGCCGGCGGGATGGGGAACAAAACGCGCACCGGCGTGCTCCTCGGTACGCCCGCGTACATGAGCCCGGAGCAAATCAAGAGCACCAAAGACTGCGACGGCCGCTCCGACCTGTGGAGCGTCGGGGTCATGCTCTACGAGATGCTCGCGGGTCGTTCCGCGTTCCCTGCGCCCACCGCGTTCGCGCGCCTCGGCGCGGTGCTCAACACCACGCCGCCTCCGCTGGAGACGCTCGACCCCACGCTCGCGCGGATCTCGCCGTTCGTGCAGCGGGCGATGGCCAAAGATCGAACGCAGCGCTTCCAAACCGCGGTCGAGATGGGGCGCGGCCTCGCCGAAGCGATGGGCGAAACCGAAGCACGCCGCGACGAAGCCCTCAGCCGCTTGCCCGAGATGCCCGCGATGATGTCGCAGGTCGCGCCGCCGCGCATGGCCGTCGCCGCGATGCCCGCACACCCGAGCCTCGCGGGGCCGCCCCTTCAGCAGCACGTCACGCCTCCCGGCGGCGCCCATGGTCCCTCCGGTACCCTCGCGAGCAGCCCCGCTTCGCCGCGCGTCACGGAGCCGCCGCCCCCGCCGCCGGTGCACATCCAGAGCCTCGCGAAACAAGGCGAGACGCTCCCGTCCAACGATCTCCCGATCCTCGATCCGGTCGCGAGCGGAGTGCCGCGCGTCGGCGGTGGTCACGCTGGGGGCGTTCGCGGCTGGCTCGTCGCGGTCATCGGAGTGTCGGCGTTGGCGGTCGGGTTCGGCCTCGGCTTCGCGGTCCGCGGGCTCCTCTAGGGCTCTCCGCAAGCACTCGAAACCAAGTCGTTATTTGGCCTCGATGCCCAACGCGGCGAGCAGGTGCGGGGCCACGTCGCGGAGGTCTTTTGCGTGGGTGATCAGCGCCTCGCTCGTGTGCCCTTTTGCGACGAGGGGCACCCGCGCGAGGGTGTGGCCTCCGGTCCCGAGGTCCTCCAGGTTGCCGTGGTCGGATGTCATCACCACGAGCTCGTCGTCGTGCGCGAGGGCAAAGAGCGCCTCGAGGAACTGGTCCACCTTCGCGATCTCGGATCGCGCGAACGCCATGTCTTGCGAGTGCCCCGCCTTGTCGGTGAGGAAGAGCTCGAAGTACGAGAGATCGAGCTCGCGTGCGCCCGCGAGCACGGCCCGCGCGGCCGACTCGGGTGAGCGCAGCGGCGCCGGATAACCGAAGCCGCGCACGATCTCCCCGGTGAGGTCGAACGTCGCCGCCACGCCGCGCTCCACGTCGGCCGCGGTTCGAAGGCGCCCGCCCGCCGCCGCGCCACAGATGGTGCTCGCGGAGAGGGGGAACGCGCGGGTTCGAGGCTCCTCCCCGCGCACGATGCGGGTCGCGCGTTCGGCGCGTGCGGTGTCGAAGCCGTTCAGGAACTCGGCCTCGAGCCCGTTCGCGCGAGCCGTCGCGAACATGTTGTTCTCCGCGAGGTAGGCCATGAGGCGAGGGGAGGGGAACGCTGGCGCGTGGCCCCCTTCCATCCCGATCGTGTCGGACCCGGAAAAGAGCATCGCTTGGCCCGTCGCGCTCTGCGGCAACCCCGAATAACCGAGGGTCGCGTCGATCGCGCCGAAACCGAGCCCTCGCGGCG
Source organism: Myxococcales bacterium (assembly GCA_013297655.1). Classification (GTDB taxonomy): domain Bacteria; phylum Myxococcota_A; class Polyangia; order Polyangiales; family Polyangiaceae; genus JAAFHV01. The sequence goes on from JAAFHV010000050.1 coordinate 38,047, forward strand.
GGTCGGCCTCCCCCCCGAGCGGCCCGAGCACCCGCGTCGGCGCGCCGTGAAAGGGATTTTGCGCGCCGGGCGCCCCCATCCCGATGCCGTCCACGAAGACGAGCAACGCGCGCGCGATCGACCGAGCCATAACGGGGAACCCTAGCAGCCCGCTCCGGTTCCCCACTACCTAGGCACGGGCGCTCGCGGGCGGACCGTGACGCACCAGAGTGCCCGGTCGATTGTCCTGGAATTTCCGTGCGAAAAGCCTCGCTGCGGTCCTTCCGTTTCAGGTCCGCGCTGTGTAGGCTGCTAGGTCCCTGCCCGGCTCGTCGGGCCCACTTTTATGGGGTCATCAATGACCGAAGAGTCGAACTCTCTCGCCAAGTACCTCGAGATCTTTCCTTCGTGGCTCAAGTCGCTCGGGGAAGATGCGTCCCAGCTCGCCGAGGTCGTGAAGGGGGAGGAGCCCGAAGGCGCACGTCGCCAGGCGATCGCCGGGCTGAACTACATCTTCAAGTCGCTCGATCTCATCCCCGATGGCATCGACGACCTCGGCTTTTGCGACGACGCGTTCGTGCTGCGTGTCGCGGCCGATCTCGCCTGCACCGACCACCCCGAGGCCAAACAGGGCGTGCTCGGCCGCCTCGCAGAAGAGTCCACCAACGTTCGCGAGTTCTTGGGCGACGACTACGTTCGCCTCGAGGCCTACGTGAAGAACCTACGCAAGGGCGCCGCTCGTGGCCGCACGGTCGACGACATCGTGACCGACGAAGGCGCGCGCACCGCGTTCCTCCACGAGGTCGCGGCCTGGTCGCGCGACTACCAAGTGCCGAGCTTCTCCCGCGACGTAAAGACCTTGATCAAGCTCAAGGCGTTCCTAAGCGCCAAATTGGCCTGAAAATTCCGAGTGCTTCACCGCGCCGGTGACATCCGTGTCACCGGCGTCGTCGTGTCCGGGCGCGCTCGAATCGTGTGTACCCTGCATCGACATGACCCTCGCGCGCGAGGAGGTCGAGCTCGAGCGCGAGCGGCCGAGTAGACACGGTCACGTGCATAGTACATGCGCGTGCCCTCGTCCGCGTCACTCGAGCGGCTTGTAACCGAGGCCTAGCTTGCCAGCGCCGATCGACTTCATGCGATCGGTCGCGGCGTCGTGGAAACGCTGTTGGAAGTCGGTCCGCGCGCGGCCCTCGACTTGGGCCTGCGAGGACGCGCGCGAAACCGAGAACGTGGGCTTCGCCGGGGTCGCGAACACGAGCGGCCCTTGGCAGAGCACCTCTCCGCGGCCTGCGTCGACGACGTAGAGCGCGCCGTCGTAGTTGCCCGCGCTCACCGTCCATCCGGTGGCCTTCGCGCCCTTGTCGGTGACCTCCGGCATCTCGCGGGTCTTGTGCTTGTAGACCACGAGGAGCCCCTCGCCGAGCACCAGCCTCGCGTCGTCCGCGCGCGCTACGACGGCCTTCTTTTTCCCGGCGACGTAGCGGGCGAGCTCTGCGTCGGAGAGGAACGCGAAGTCGGGATCGTCTTTTCCGTCGAGCGAAGCGAAGTCGATCGCACGGATCACGAGCGGCGCCTTTGTCTTCTCTTTTTTCGTCGAGGCCGCCGCGATCGCCGTCTCGCTGCAGCCTTTTTCTGTGGTCGGAGCGCGTTCGACGGCCGCCTTCACCGCCGCCAATCGTTTGTCTGCAGTATGCACACGTTGCGCGTCGAGGAGCTGCGCGTAGTCGTCGCGCGCGAGCTGCTCTTCGATCTCGGTGTCGGCCTTCGGGGCCTCGTCGAGGCAATCTTCGCGGCCCTCGTCGATGTGGACCAAGAACCATCGCGCTCCCTTCGCGAGACACACGCGGTACGTGGGGGCGACCTTCTTCCCGTTCGTGATCACCGCGACGTCGTCGAGCCGCGCCGTGGCGCCGTCGACCTCGACTTTGCCCGTGCAGGAGAGCTGCTGCGAGATGTACATCTTCCCGCTGCGGAGGAAATGCGCCTCCGTGAGCGCACACGCGGTCTTCGCGTCGATGACGGCCCCCGCGCGGCCCTTCGCGCTCGCCGCTTCGAGGTCCGCGATGCGCTTCTCCTTGTTCTTCGCGTCGCGGTTCGACGCGACGATGACGCCGATCGCGACGATGGTGCCGAGCAGCGAGAGCACCGCCGCCACCTTCGCCGTGACGGGGCCGGGGATCCCGTTTTTCTTCGCGGTAGAGAGGCTCAAGTAAACGAACAGGAGCGCGAGCCACCCGACCGGAGAGCAGCAGGTGACGAAGCCCACGAGCGACAAGACGAGCGCGATGTTCGCGTTCTTCGAGACGTTCTGCGCCGCCTGCGCGTGGGCGATCGACGCGTACGCCGCTTGCCCTGCTTGCCGCTGCCGCGCGTCGTAGTCGGCGCGTTCGGCCTCTGCACGTCCGCGCGGCGTGAGGTGATTGCAGTAGGGGCACTTGGGCGCGAGAGGCTCGAGCGGCGCCGCGCAGCCTGGGCAGTTCGGAGGGTTCACCCCGACAGACTAGAGCGCCGATCAGGTTGAAGGACCGAGGATTTCGGTGCTCTAGCAAGTTGCGGTAGGCGCGACGACGACGGCCCTTGGAAGTCCCTGCCGGATAGTCTTCTACCTTGGGAGGAGCAACGATCCGCAGCGCCGCCAAACACGCGAAAGCCGACGGGATTCAACCTGTTCGGTGAGCCTCTCTCGATCACCGGCACGTCACGCCGCTGACCCTCTCGTCAGGCGGAACAACGCCGCGCTCCCATGGCAAAGGAGCGCGGCGCGGGGGCGCTCGCGGCGTGCGAGCTCGCGACGTGGGGTGCGCGACGGTTACGAGTTGGGCTGTCCCGGCGGGCGCGCGGGAGTGCCCTGCGTGCCGTGCATGTTCGTGAGGAGGTCCTGGAGGAGATCACGCGCCTCGGCTTTGGTCTTCAGGTGCGTGAGCAAGAGCTGCGAGGCGTCGCCGAACGCCTTCTCGAACGCGAGCCCCTCGCGCGTGCGCCCCGCCACCTTCTCGCGACCCGACGCGAGATCCTCCTCGAGGGCCTCCGCGTAACGCGCGAGCTGGGATCGGAGCTCCTCGATTTGCCTTCTTAGATCGCGTACTTGCGCGTCTTTTGCGCCTGCCTTGTGCTCACGCTCGGCGAGGGCTTCGCGTCGCGCGTCGACGAGCGCTTGCGCCGCGCCAGCGCGCTCGAACACGGGGCGCCACTGCGCGCTCGGGGGCTGCATCGCTACTTGGTCGGCTTGCTGCCTCGCTGCCGCCGCGCCGCGCTCGGCCGCCGATACGGCTTCACGAAGACGGTTCGCTTCGGACTGCTCCGCCGCGAGCTCACGGAGCACGCGTGACTCTTCGTGCGCGAGCTCCTCCACCTTGCGACCGATCTCGGCGCGGAGGGCGCGACCACGACGCTCGAGCGACTCGAGCTTGCGCGTGTGGCTCGCGACCTCGCCCTCGAGGCGCGTGGCGCGCGAGGCGAGATCCCACACCTGGTTCATCGCTTGGCCCACGTCCGGAGGCGCGTTGCCACCGGGGTAGGCGCGGCTCACCATTCGCGAGAACAGCCCGGCGCGGTTCGCCCACTCGATGACCCCGGGCGACTGCGGAGGCGGAGGCGGGGGAGGCGGCGCGTTCTCGCCGAGCTGACCCACTTCCCACGGCACGCTCGGGAGCGCGCGCTGCAGCGCCTTGAGCTCCTCGTGGAGATGGTGCGCGTCTTGGAAGCGCTTGCGTCGCTCCTTCTCGAGGAGCTTGAGCACGATCGCTTCCGCCGCTGGCAAGATGTCCGGCTTGATTCCGGTGGGCTTCGGCGGGGGGCTGCTCCGTTGCATCTCGAGGAGCGTCTCGCGGTCGCCGGAGCGGAACGGGAGCTGACCTGTGAGCATCTCGAAGAAGAGCACCCCGAGGGCGTAAAGATCGCTCGGGGGGCCGGCTTCTTCGCCGCGCGCCTGCTCCGGCGACATGTACTCCGGCGTACCGAACACCGCGCCCTTCGGGGCGAGGCGCGGGTCCATCGCGAGGTGCGCGAGGCCGAAGTCGAGGATCTTCACGAAGTCTT
>JAAFHV010000500.1 GCA_013297655.1 Myxococcales bacterium
GCGCACGTCGTCCGCCGATTCGAGCCGCACGAGCTGCTCTTTGGTCGACATGCCGATGAAGTTGTACGTGCCGCCGACAGTGCAATTCTTGAGGAGGCGAAAGCCCTTGTCGGTGTACTCGACGACCGCGATCCCGTCGTGCATCGCGATTTCCAGATCGCCGCGGTGCTGCGGCTTCCAGTCGACGATGAGGGGCTCACCGTTTCCCTCGATCGCGGTCGGGCCGGGCGTGGGCACGGGATTCGGGGGCATCGGGGGCAAGGGGCCGGGGCATCCGGCCAGCGCCGTCATCGCGACCACCGACAACCCAATAAGCTTCTTCATGACCCCTCACCTTCTTGAGTACGCAAAAACGAACACAGCCCGAGACTCTCAGTATCGACCCTACGTGGCGCGTCCGACAAGGAGATCTACAAGAAGGTTCCCGCCACCGCCGCCGGGCGGCGGCCGCGAAAGGCGCGCCAATTCCTCCACCTCGCGCGCGACGATTCGCCGACAAAATAGGCGAGCCCCGCAGCGGGAGGGGCGCTGCAGGGCTCGGGAAGAAGCGTTCTTTTTCGAGGTCGGTCTTCGCACCTTCTTGGTGGAGATATCCGCAGGTGGATACTTGTGGTCGGTTCGTGCCCGAGGCAAGGCGGTTGGAACGCGAGCCTCGGCGGTAGCGGTTGAGCGCGCGCGGAGGGAAGGGGAGGAGGAGCCGCGCGGGGCTCGCGGAAATCGGAACGGTTCGTCTGAGGTAGCCAGGGGAGAGCCGAGCCCCGCGCGAGGGAGTGGGAGGAGCGCGCGGGGCCCGGTGAAGAAGTCGCTCTCGGGTTCAGCTCGCGAGGGGAGCCACCTCCTTCGTTCCGGCTTCCGGCGCGGGGAAGACCGGAGTCGCGATGGGCTCGAGGGCGGCCTCGAGCACCTGGGTCATGTCGTCGACGAAGTGAATCTCGAGAGCGCTGCGCACCTCCTTCGGGACATCGTCGAGATCACGCGCGCACGCCGAGGGGAGGATGACGCGGGTGATGCCTGCACGGTGCGCCGCGAGCACCTTCGCCTTGATTCCACCGACGGGGAGCACCCGTCCGCGAAGCGTGGCCTCGCCTGTCATCGCCGTGTCTTGCCTCACGCGGCGCCCGGTGAAGAGCGAGGTGAGCGCGGTGAAGATCGTCACGCCGGCCGAAGGACCGTCTTTGGGGACGGCGCCCGCAGGCACGTGGATATGAACGTCTTCTTTCTCGAGGGTGCCATCCGGGAGCCCGAGCTCCTTGGCGTGGCTGCGTACGTACGTGAGGGCGGCGCGGGCCGATTCTTTCATCACGTCGCCGAGCTGCCCGGTGATTTCCACGTGGCCTTTTCCTGGCATCCGTGAGGTCTCGATGAAGAGCGTGCTCCCGCCGAACGGGGTCCACGCGAGGCCAGTCGCCATCCCGGGGAGCGAGCTCCCTTCGTGTGCCTCGCGTTCGAACTTCGGCTTCCCGAGGTGCTTCGCGAGGTCGTCCTTGCCAATCACCACCGGGCCGGTCACGTCTGCGCCTCGTCGTGCGAGCTCGAGGGCCGCCGCACGGCAGAGCCGAGTCACCTCACGGTCGAGCTGCCGTACGCCCGCTTCCCGTGTGTAGTCGCGCACCACGTGGCCGAGCACGTCGTCGTCGATCTCGAGCTTGCCGCCGTCGAGCCCGTGGCTCTTGGTGCGCTTCGGCAAGAGATGGGTGCGTGCAATCTTCACCTTTTCTTCGGGGGTGTACCCCTGCAGCTCCACGATCTCGAGGCGGTCACGGAGCGGCGCCGAAAGCGTGTCGAGGGTGTTCGCGGTGCACAGGAAGAGCACCTCCGAGAGGTCGAACGGCTGCTCCAGGTAGTGATCCGTAAACGTATGATTCTGCTCCGGATCGAGCACTTCGAGGAGCGCCGCTTCCGGCGAGCCCTGGAAGCCTTGCGAGAGCTTGTCGATCTCGTCGAGGAGCACGACCGGGTTCTTCACCTTCGCCTTGCGGAGCGCAGAGAGAATGCGGCCCGGGAGCGCGCCGACGTACGTGCGACGATGTCCGCGAATCTCCGCTTCGTCACGGACGCCGCCGAGGGCGACACGCACGAACGGACGGCCGGTGGCCTTCGCGATCGACTCTCCGAGGCTGGTCTTGCCGACGCCGGGAGGGCCGACGAGGCAGAGCAACGTGCCGCGGTTTTCGCCGGAGAGGCCGAGCACCGCCATGTGCTCGAGGATGCGCTTTTTCACGTCCTCGAGGCCGTAGTGATCCTTGTCGAGCTCGGCCTCGACCGCGGCGACGTCGTTCTTCACGTCGGCGCGCTTCGACCAGGGGAGGTCGGCCATGAGCTCGAGGTAGTTGCGGATGACGTGCACCTCTGCGCCTTGGCCACCCATCTGCGCGAGGCGAGAGAGCTCGCGTTTGGCGACCTTCTCTGCGTCCTCCGGGAGGCCCGCGTCGTCGAGTCGCTTCCTGAGCGTGGAGAGCGCGTCGTCGTCGTCCTCGCCGCCGTCGCCGAGCTCCTTCTGGATCGCCTTGAGCTGCTCGCGGAGCACCGCTTCGCGTTGGATCTTGCCGAAGCGCTGGCGCACCTCGCCTTCGATCTTGGTCTTCACTTCGCCGCGAGCGCGGACCTCGCCGAGGGCGTCGGTGAGCGCGCGGAGGCGAGCCGGGACATCGAGCTCCGCCAGGAGGCCCACTTCGCGTTCGGTGGGGAGG
>JAAFHV010000501.1 GCA_013297655.1 Myxococcales bacterium
TTTACGCGATCGGCAAGCTCGGGATCGCGAAGAGCAGCCTCGAGGATCCGTCGACGACCCTGAAGCCCCTCTTCGAGATGATCCTGAAGCACGTGCCGCCGCCGGAAGGCGACGCGACCCTGCCCCTCCAGATCCTCATCAACAACATCGACCACGACGAGTACGTCGGCCGCCTCGGCATCGGACGCATCGTCGCCGGCACTGTGAAGGCGAACCAGCCGGTCGCGATCCTCAAGGACGGCCGCTTCGTCAAAGGCGCGATCAAGGTCCTCTCGACGTTCGAGGGTCTCCGCCGCGCCACGACCCCGGAAGCGCAAGCGGGCGAGCTCGTCGCGATCGCCGGCATCGAAGAGATCGACGTCGGAGACACCGTCGTCGACACGAGCCCCGGCTTCGAGGCCCGCGCCCTCCCGCGCATCGTCGTCGAGCAGCCCACGATCAAGATGCGCATCGGCGTCAACTCGTCGCCGTTCGCCGGAAAGTGCAAAGCTTCCAAGTTCTTGACGAGCCGTCAGCTCCGCGACCGCCTCGAGCGCGAGACGAAGCGAAACCTCGCCGTGCGCATGGAAGAGTCGGACTCGCCGGACACCTTCATGATGCTCGGACGCGGTGAGCTCCAGCTCGCGATCCTCGTCGAGACGATGCGCCGCGAAGGCTACGAGATGCAGCTCGGCAACCCCGAGGTCGTCACCCAAATCGTCGACGGTGAAGCGAAGGAGCCGTACGAGCTCGTCGTCGTCGACGTGCCGGAGCAGTACATCGGCGTCGTCACCGAGCGTCTCGGCTCGCGCCGCGGCCGCATGATCAAAATGGCGAACCCGGGCTACGGCCGCGCGCGCCTCGAGTACCGCATCCCGAGCCGCGGCCTCATCGGCTTCCGCGGCGAGTTCCTCACCGCCACCCGCGGCATGGGCCTCCTCAACACCGTATTCGACGGCTGGGAGACCTGGGGCGGCCCGATGGCCAAACGCCAAACGGGCGCCATCGTCTGCGACCGTCCCGGCGTCAGCACGCCCTACGCGCTCCACCACCTCCAGCCCCGCGGGACGTTCTTCCTCGGCACCGGCGTGGAAGTGTACGAAGGCATGATCATGGGCGAGCACAACCGCCCGAACGACACCGACGTGAACGCGATCAAGGAGAAGAAGCTCTCCAACGTTCGCAACCACGGCAAGGACGACAACATCGCGATCAACCCGCCGCGTATCCTCACGATCGAGACGGCGATGGAGTGGATCGACGCCGACGAGCTCGTCGAGGTGACCCCCGAAGCGGTGCGTGTGCGAAAGCAGATCCTCCAGATCAGCAAGCGCCCCCGCCGCAGCGACGCGATCGAGGACGCCCAGGCGATCGACTACTGAGCGACGAGGACCCGAAAGGTCCAAAAGCGCAGCGCGCGGCCCGAAATGGCGCCACGCGAGTCGCTGAAGCGCCAAATCGAGAGCGGGTGCGATCCTCACGATCGCGCCCGTTTTTCGTTCGCTTTACGCTGTAGCCGCGGTTCACAACGCTGTATCGTGAAGGTGGGCGCATTTAGGGCGAGCACGCACGGACGGACGGCAACGTGGACCTCATCGGGCGCTCGGCGCGAAAACCGGGTTCGGTCATCTGCGGAAAGTGGCGCATCGAAGCGCTCTTGCGCGCGACGTCCAACTCGGCCACGTACTCCGCGATCCATCGCAACGGTGCGCGGGTCGCGCTGAAGATCCTCCACGCCCACCTCTCGACCGACAAGACGCTCCAGGCGCGCTTCCGGCGCGAGGCGTACGTCGCGAACACGATCCCTCACCCGGACACGGTGAAGGTCATCGACGACGACGAGACCGACGACGGGTGCGCGGTCCTCGTGATGGATCACTTCGACGGCGAGACCCTCGAAGAGCTGCGCAACCGCAAGGGCGGCAAGATCGGGCTCGAGGTCGCGTCCGCGTTCATGGACCAGCTCCTAGACATCATCGCCTCCGCGCACGACCAGGGCATGGTCCACCGCGACATCAAGGGCGAGACGGTGTTCGTCACGAAAGAGGGGCGGGTCAAAGTCCACGACTTCGGCACCGCGCGCGTGCTCTCCGAGACGAGCGCGCCGGCAGAGATGACGGCGGCGGGCATGGTCATCGGCTCGCCGTCCAGCATGGCGCCGGAGCAGGCCCGCGGGCAGCGCGACATGGTCGACGCGCAGAGCGACATTTTTTCCCTCGGGGCCCTCTTTTTCACGCTCGTCTCGGGGGAGCCGGTCCACAAAATCGCGAATCCTTTGGCGGCGTTGGTGGCAGCCGCGAAGACACGCGCGCCCAGCCTGCGCACCGTCGTGAGCGCCTACGAGGTGCCCGACGCGGTGGTCGAAGCGGTCGATCGCGCGCTCGCGTTCCAGAAGGCCGATCGATGGCCCGACGTGCGCGCGTTCCGTGCTGCGCTTCGGGCGGCGCGGGGCGAGCTCATCGACACCTTTCCGCAACCCGGTCGGCGCGATCCCTTGGCCGACCTCATGGCCGAGGAGACGACCGAAAACAGCATCTTGCTCGTCGACGACGACGTCGCGCTCATGCCGGTCGCCGACGCCCGCCGTGCGCCAGCGCAGGCCCCTCCTGGCCCTCCCCCGTCGAGCGCGAGGCAGGCCCCACCGCTCCCGAACGCGGGTGTGGGCGCGGCGAGGCCGAGCGCGCCACGCCTCCCGAACGCAC
>JAAFHV010000506.1 GCA_013297655.1 Myxococcales bacterium
TGCCGTTCGTCGCGCTGCTGGTTTCCGGAGGACATACGGCTATTTACCGCGTGGAGGGGCCGCTCCCGGAGCACGTGACGGAGCTCGGCGCGACCCGTGACGACGCCGCGGGCGAAGCGTTCGACAAGGTCGCGAAGCTGCTCGGCCTCGGGTACCCCGGTGGGCCCGTGATCGATCGTCTCGCGAAGACGGCGACCCCCGATCCGGCGATGTTCTCCGCGCCGATGGCGAGCACGAAGACACTCGAGCTCAGCTTCTCGGGGCTAAAAACGCAGGTCGCGCAGCACGTGGCCGCGCACGGGGTGCCCGGCAGGGAGGGCGAGAAGCTCGCGGTGCTGTGTGCGTCGTTCCAGGCCGTCGCGACGAAGGTGCTCACCGACAAGGTGATCGCCGCGGCAGTGCGCGAAGGCGTGCGCGACGTGGTGCTCGGTGGCGGCGTCGCGGCCAACCGCGAGCTTCGCGCGAGGATCACCGCGGCGTGCGAAGCGAAGGGCCTCGTCGCGCATTTGCCCGACCTCGCGAGCTCTACCGACAACGCGGCGATGATCGCGTATGCCGGCGCGCTCGCGTTCGGTGCGGGGGTCGTCCACGGACCGGACCTCGCCGCGACGAGCCGCACGTCGCTCCCGCGCGCGACGCGAAAAGGCGGCGGGACTCGCCCGGTCTAGCGTTCGGATCGAGGGACGAACGTCGACAATCCGTCGGCATGGAGCTCGTTCGCCTGGAGAGGTCGGAAGCGAGCTTTCGGGCGCGGTCCTGCGCGTACACCGCCACCGAGCACTCGGCATCGAGGCACGAGCCGGCGTGACTTACGAACGACCGAGGGGACGGCGCTTGGCGTGCACCACGAGCAACGCCAGCCAACCGATCGCGGTCGGTATCAAGCAAAGGAGCAATTGTTCGTGTTGCGGCATGGCGACGGCAGCCCCGCCGAGCAGCGTGAGCAAAGTGCCGTTCTTCGGAAGGCCAATGCCCACGAGAGCGAGCCCGAGCGGCGCGATCAGGAGCCCGACCAGCACCCAGATCGCGTTGTTGCGAACGTTCCGCTCGATCACCGCGGAGTCACCGAGGAACCTTTTCGCGGTGGCGCGAATGGCTTTTTCCTCGGAAGGCGTCGAGGCCTTGGCCTTCATGAAGCGAAGGTCATTCTCAAAACCGCTACCCGAGACGCCGAAGTAGTTCGTGTACGTGAACGGCGCGACGAGCGCCTCCGCCGCGGCGGGGAGGTCTTCGACGGGAGTCGCGTTGGGATCGAACGAAGGGCCCGCTTGCGGCCGGGTGCCGAACAGGCCAACGCCGATGACGATGTTGACGAGAACGACGAGGCCGAGAATGACCTTCGCGATAGCTGGCATGGCGGAATCCTAATCGCCGTGCACCTTTCCGGGAAGAGACGACCACCCCACCTGGTTGCGACGAAACATGGGAAAAATGCCATCCAAGGTGGTCTCGCTCGCGCTCGTGCTGTTGCTCGTGGGCATGGTCGGCTGTGACCACGCTACGAAAGCGGCGGCGACCGAGAAGCTCGCGGAGGGCCCCGTGAACCTGATGCCGGGGGTCGATCTCTTTTACGCGCGAAACCACGACGTCGCGTTCAGCGCGCTCTCGCACCTGCACCTCACGCCGTCTCCGATCGTGCTCGCGATTTTGCCCGCGCTGCTGTCGATCGTGCTCGCGGTGAAGCTGTGGCAAACACGAAAGGGGCCGCCGATGGAGCGCGCGGCATACCTGTTCTTGCTCGGAGGAGCGCTCGGAAACCTGGGCGATCGGCTCGCGCGCGGCTACGTGGTCGACTTCATCTACGTGCACCACTGGCCCGTGTTCAACGTCGCCGACGTGCTCGTCGTGATCGGGATGGGCCTCTTCGCGATCGCCAAGCTCCGCGAACGAAGGAGCCCTGACGCCGATCCGGGGCGCCCCGATCCGGGCGGAGCGTGACCCAGCTCCACTGCGCGGACGCCACCTCGGAGGTTCGAGCCGACTGGAGGTGTCCGCGGAATACATGCATCGTGCATGGGTTGCGCGAGTCGGACGACTCCTGCACGTGCCCCGCTGGTACTTCGTAGACGTCTCGAAGTTGCCTTAGCGGGTCGAAAGAGCCGCGCGTCGCTCGCCCCACGACGCGCATTGGCGCGGCACGCGACCGCCAAGACTCACAGGGTGTGTCGCACGGTTCACGGTTCACCGGCGGCGGTCTGCGGTGGCTTGTTCAAACATAGGATATCGCCTCAGTCACCTTGTGGGCACACATCATGCTTCACCGTGACATCAGCACTACGTAGTAGGCGCTTTGCGCAGCGGTGGGCCCAAAACGTTCGCGGCCTTGGTATGGCGCGAGGAACGTGGTGCTCCATGAGGATCGAGCTCGATGATGGGCCACAGAACTTCGACAGACGAAGAAGGCTCGCCCTTGCCAGCGGTGTTGACTTCCGCGGCGAACCAGGCATTCGGCACGAGTGGCAGTCTCCGATCCCTAGCGCGGATACTGGGTCTTTTGCACTGCCTGGTTGCGCTAGCCATCGGCGAGCACGAGGCGTTTGCCGAGCAACCTCCGCCGTCGCGCATCGAGGTGAGTCCGCCGAAGCTTCTCGAGGGTGCGCCCCCCGCGTACCCCGAAGGGGCGACCGGCGA
>JAAFHV010000502.1 GCA_013297655.1 Myxococcales bacterium
GCGAAGTTGCCAGGGCACGGCTGCGGCGCGGCGGAGGCGCAAGTGCCCTTTCCGTCGCACGCGCTCGCAGTGCGCACGCCTTCGCTGCAGCTCGTCCCGCAGCCGGTGGAAGACGTGGGGAATCTGCACGCATCTCGGGCGATGCCGTCGCACGCGCCGCCGCACTGGGTGCCGTCGTTCGCGCAGGAGCGAACGCGTTCGCCGTGCGCCTTTCCCGCGACGACGTCGCAGCGGCCCTTCACCACGCCGTCGCACGCCTCGCACACCGCGCCGCAGGCCACGTTGCAGCAGAAGCCGTCGACGCAGTGCCCGCTCGAGCACTCGGCCGTGCCGGTGCACGCTTGCCCGTTCTTCTTCTTGCAGGTGCCGGCGGCGTCGCAGGTGCTCGCGCCGGTGCAGGTGTCGAGGTCGTCGGCGGACACGACCGGCTCGCATGCGCCGGTGCCCGCGACGCACTTGCGGCACGCGCCGGTGCACGCCGACGCGCAGCAAATTCCCCTGTCGCAGGTACCCGAGCCGCAGTCGTCGTTCGTCGCGCAGGTCTGCCCCGGGGCGGTCGCGGTGAGCCGCTCGGCCTCCGCGATGCTGCCCCCGAAACCATCGGGCCGGCTGCGGCCGCCGGTGACGAGGATCGAGCCGTCGTCGAGGTTCGTCGCGCGGTGCCACCCTCGCGCGCGGGCTAGCGCCGGCCCCAGAACGAAGCGCTCGATCGCCGGATCGAAGCGCTCGACCAAGCTCGTCGAGGAGAGCCCCAAGAAGCCACCCGTCACGTACACGCTCCCCGAGGGCAGGAGGTTCGCTTGCAGCTCCGTTCGTGAATCGAGGAGCGACCCCGCGGGGGTGAACTTGCCTGTCGCCGGATCGTAAACTTCGGCGGTCGCGGAGCCGCCGCCGACGACGAGCACCTTGCCCGAGAGCAACGTGACGGCGACGTGGCCCGTACGCGCGACGGCCATGCTGCCCGTCGCGGCGAAGGTGCCATTGGCGCCTACCGCCGGATCGTAGAGCTCGGCGGTCGCGGAGCCGCCACCCACGATGAGCACCTTGCCGTTGCGGAGCAGCGCAGCGGCGTGGCCATCGTGCGCCGCGACCATGCCGCCCGTGAGCACGAACGAGGCGGTCGCAGGGGTATAAAGATCGGCCCCCACGCCGGCGGCACCTCCGGCGACGAGCACTTTGCCCGAAGCGAGCGCGGTCAGCGTGGCTGCTCCGTGGGCCGCGAGAGGGGTGGGCCCGTTCGTGAAGTTGCCAGTCGCAGGATCGTAAAGAATCGACCCGCTCGTCAGCACGAACGCCTTGCCGTTCGCGAGCGCGACCCCCGGAATGCCTTGTGCACGCCCGATGAGCCCCGTGTTCGCCGTCGCCGCGAACGTATTGGTCGCCGGGTCGAAGAGGCGCGCCCCGTTGGAGGGGAGACATCCGCCGCCGCAGCTCTCGCCATAGGCAATGAGCACCCGCCCGGACGCGAGCTTCACCGCCACGTGCTGATCACGCGAGGCGTCGAATCCGCCCGCGACCCAGCTCGGATCGAGGAGCGCGGGATAGGCCACTTCGGGCCACGAAATGTGCATGGTGCACGTGCTGGCCCCGGGCGCTACGACCGGGCGGTCCCACGGGGCGGCGGGGCTCGTTTCGACCGCGCAGCCCTCGAGCCTCACGTTCGCGGCGACATGCGCGCCCTTCGCGTCGACCACGTACGGCGCCTCCATGCGTACGCGCGGAGCGCCTTTGGCGTCGAGCGCCTCCAGGTTTCCGTCGACGAGGCGGAGTCCCGCCACCCGCGTGACGTCGAGGGCATAAACGGCGTGCGCCTCCGAAGGTCGCGTCGCGAAGAACACGTGGTCCTCCACGCCTCCGTCGCGATCGAGCTCGACGAGCCCGGAGCCTGGAAAAGAAGCGACGCCATCGACCTCGACCCGCGCCGCGGAAGGCGCGCCGCGGAGGCGCACGCCGATCGTCACGTCGGCATCACGGGCCCCGATCACGAGCGTGTCGTCGGCGTGCGCGCGTTGGCGAACGGAGACCCGCTTCTCGCTCGTCGTGCGCGAGGAGGCGAGGTCGACGCTCGGGAAGAGCGCGCGCATCTTTCCGATCTCGGCGCGGGCAGCGACGAGGGAGGGCAGGGGGGTCGCCCCCGCGTCCGATAGGCCACTACCGTCGTGTGGCGACTCCGACGTGCAGCTCGCCGCGAGGGCGAATCCAGAGGCGGCCAAGAGCAAGAGCGAGAGTCGGCGGATCATTTGCGCCTCCGCGTGACGGCCAATGCGACAAGAGAGAAGAAGAACAACACGAAGCCGCCCGAGGTGCGCCCCGAGCCTTTCGCGCCGCGTGCGCCGATCGCGCAGCCGTCGTCGGGTGGCTCGGGGGGAAGCGCGCAGGTGCCATCGGCGGCGCACACGTTCGGTGCGGTGCACTCCGCCACGGAGGCGCAGGTGGTGCGGCACACCCCCGATTGTTCGCAGGTATAAGCGCCACAATCGATCGTCTCGGTGCCTTTGCGGACGACGCTCCCGTCGCAGAGCGCGATAGCCACGCAGCGCGCGCTCTCGCAGCGATACCCCTCGAGGCACTCCGCGTCGCCCGCGCACGACGTTTTGCACACGTTCGTGTTCTCGCAGACGAAGTTTCCAGGGCAATTCTGCGGAGATCCGACGACGCACG
>JAAFHV010000503.1 GCA_013297655.1 Myxococcales bacterium
ACCTCGCCGTCTTTGACGTCGCCCTTGTGGAGCGTGCCGGCGCCGGTGGGCGCGACGCACTTGGAGACAGGAGCGGTGGTGCCCGTGCTGCTCGGCACCGGGGCCGGACCATCGGGATCGTTTCCGGTGTCGTCGCAGCCGACGGCCGCGAGAAGAGCGAAGAGAGCGGGAAGCGCAAAGAGAGTGCGGAGCGACATGGGGTTCCTCTGAAGGGGTGCGCGAGAGATGCGCACGCATGGCCCATTGCAGCCGCCGCGCCAGCCGCGTTTTGCCGCAAATCGCCCTTATTTTGCCCTCGATCCGCGACCGCTTGCGCAACTTGCGCAACCCGACCTCGCGCAACACGAGCAACTGCGCAAGCCTCGGGGGCCGTGGTTGCGCAACCCGGCCGCGCGCCGTTTCCTTCGCGCCTCGGAGAGCTACACGTCGCGGGAAGGATCGAGGGTCGGCGCGATCCACAGCGCGTGCGCGCACGTCTCGAGGGCATCCTCGAGGCTCGCGGCGTCGGCGTAGCGCGCGTTCGGATCTTTGGCGAGGCAGCGCATGACGATGGCGTCGAGGGCGGGCGGGATCTCTTGTTTCGCGGCCGCGCTCGGCGACGTTGGCGCGTCCATGAGGTGCGCGCGCACGAGCTCGGAGGCGGCGGTGTGGGCGAACGGCGCGTGACCGACGAGCAGGAAATACAGCGTCGCGCCGAGCGAATACACGTCGCTCCGTTCGTCGGCGGCGGCCGCGGCCCAGCACTCGGGGGCGAGATACGCGGGCGTGCCGCGCACGCTCTGGGTACGCGTCACGTCGCTCTCGGTCATCATCCGCGCGATGCCGAAGTCCACCACCCGGAGCGACTCGTCGCCGAGCGAGTCGCGGACGACGATGAGGTTCGCCGGCTTCACGTCGCGATGGATGATGCCGACCCCGTGCGCCTCCGCGAGCGAGCGACACGCTTGGATGATCAACGCGACGGCGCGCGGCGGATCGAGCGGACCTTCTGCCGCGACCATGCGCGAGAGATCGGCGCCCTCGAGGTACTCCATCGCGATGAACGCGAAGCCGTCCTCCCCGGCGCCGAAGTCGTACACCCGCACCGTATGCTGCGATTTTAGCTGCGAAAGTGCGCGCGCCTCGCGCTCGAAGCGCACGAGGTGGCTCGGCGCGGTGTCGGCGTCGGTGCGTAGGATCTTGAGAGCGACGCTGCGCTCGAGCTTGGGATCGATCGCGTGCCACACCTCGCTCATGCCGCCCTCGCCGATGCGTCGCTCGAGACGGTAACGACCGAGCCGCCTCGCGTTGCGGAGCTGGAGGCGCGCGTTCCAGCTCAGGTGCCCGCCCGTCGTCGCGATGATGCCGGCGCCGAGCACCACCGCGAAGTGCGCGAAGAACACCGCGACCTTGTGCGGATCACGAAGCTCCGCGGCGAGCTCGGGCCGCCACGTCGCCATCGTGCAGAACACGACCGGATACGCGAGGGCGACCGCGCTCACGTACCAGGCCGTCACCCGCCAAGGCGCCGCGACCGCGAGCGCGAGCACCATGAACACGAGCGCGCACCCGTGCACGTAGGGGCTCTCGAGGCCCCCGAACGAGGTGCCCATGATCGAGATGAGCACCGCCGCGAGGCCACACACGAGCACGTTCGCTGCGCGGAGCGCGGTGCGGGAGACGTCTTTCCGATAGCTGAACCGGTACATCCCGAAGATCGCGAGCTGCCCGATGACACGAAGCACGAGGAAAAAACGCAGCGGAGCGCCGGGGTACGCGAGGCGTCCGAGGTACTGGTCGAGGAGCACGAACGAGGGCCACACGTAGAGGCCGAGGCCCATCGCCCTGCGGAACGCGCGCCGCTCTTCGGCGTCGACGTGCGTGGAGGGAGCGTCACCGGGCGTCGGCGTGAAGGCGGCGCGCGCCGGCGTGGGGGTGCGATCGTCGCGCTTCATTCGTCGGCGGCGCCACCGCGGGGCCTCGAGATGCCGTACTTGCCGAGCCTCGTGACGAGCGTTCGGCGCGAGATGCCGAGGAGGGCGGCGGCGCGGGTTTGATTTCCACCGCAGCGCGCGAGGGCCGCGACGATGCGTTTGCGCTCGTCGTCGTCGTTTGCTGGCGCGACCACCTCGGGCGCGGGTGGCGGCGCTTCCGACGTGGCGAGGAGCAGGTGCTCCGAGAGCACCGGGCCGCCACGCGAGAGCGCGATCGCGCGGTCCATCGTGTTGCGCAGCTCGCGCACGTTGCCCGGGTACGGGTGCCGCTTCAGGAGCTCCAGCGCGGCGGGGGAGAGCTCCGGGTTCGGCGCGCCGATCGCTTCGGCCGCGCGGCGCGCGAAGGCACGCGCGAGGGGCTCGACGTCCTCGCTCCGCTCGCGCAGCGGGGGCACCTCGATCGTGATCCCGCTTAGCCGAAAATACAGGTCTTTTCGGAAGGTTCCGGCGTCCGCGTCTTTGCTCGGATCGCGGTTCGTGGCGGCGACGAAGCGCACGTCGATCGGGCGCGGCGCGAGCGCACCCACGCGCGTAACCTCGCGGGACTCGAGGGCGCGAAGGAGCTTGCTCTGCTGCGTGAGGGGGAGCTCGCCCACCTCGTCGAGGAACACGGTGCCGCCCGCGCCCGCCTCGAGGAGCCCGGTTTTTACGGTGTTCGCGCCAGTAAACGCGCCGCGCTCGT
>JAAFHV010000504.1 GCA_013297655.1 Myxococcales bacterium
CTGGAGGGGTTTAGCTGCGGTCGGCTACCCAGGGGTTCTCGCGGAGGAAGCGGAGGGTCGCGAGGACCGAGTCGTGGAGGGTGTGACGGGGCTTCCAGCCGAGCTTCTCGAGGCGCTCGGTCGCGAGCAAAATCTTGGGCGAGTCACCGACCCAGCCGCGCTCGCCGCCGGAGTACACGAGCTCGGGCGTGACGCCGAGGGTCTCGCAGATCCAACCCACGCTCTGGTTTACCTCGAGCATGTCCGGACGCCCGATGTTGTGGACGTGCACCCGCGTCGCGCTCTCGCTCTTCGCGATCGTGGTCATGATCGCCTCGACGCAGTCTTCGACGTGGCAGTACGACTTGAGCTGCTTGCCGTTGCCCAAGATCGCGAGCTTGCTCGGGTCGGCGCTGAGCTTGCGCCAAAAGTCGAACACGTGGCCGTGGGTGTAGCGCGG
Source organism: Myxococcales bacterium (assembly GCA_013297655.1). Taxonomy (GTDB): domain Bacteria; phylum Myxococcota_A; class Polyangia; order Polyangiales; family Polyangiaceae; genus JAAFHV01. Next base: position 440 of record JAAFHV010000504.1, read on the forward strand.
GCCCAAAATCGAGACGAAACGGAAGATCCAGGCCGAGAAGCCGTAGCCGCCGGCGTAGGCCGAGAGGAGGCCCTCGCCGCACACCTTGGAGGCCGCGTAGAGCGAGGTCTGCACGGGGAAGGGCGCGTTCTCGGGGGTGGGGAACACCTCTGGCTCGCCGTACACGGAGCCGGTCGAGGAGAACGCGATCTTGGAGACGCCGTTCGCGCGCATCGCCTCGAGCACGTTCTGCGTCGCGACGACGTTCTGCTCGATGTCCTTCCGCGGGTGGAGGAGGCCGTCTTTGATGTCGGCGTTGGCAGCGAGGTGGAAGACGAAGTCTTGGCCCTTCATCGCGGCATCGAGGGCGGTGGTGTCGAGCAGGTCGATCTTCTCGAAGCGGGCCTTCGGGTTCACGAACGCCGCGAACCCGGTGCTCAAGTTGTCGACGATCGTGACCGTGGCGCCGGCCTCGACGAGGGCGTCGGCGATGTGGCTCCCGATGAAGCCTGCGCCTCCGGTGACGAGGGCGTGTTTTCCGGCGAAGAGGGTGCTTGCGTGGCTCATACGAAGGGAGACGGACCATAGAAGACCGCCCCGCGGACCTCAAGACGTCGTGAATTTGGCCGCGAAATCGTGCGCCCGGGTGGGCCTCACGTGCTAGGAAATCCGCCGCCATGAGCCGAACCTTCTCTCAAGACTTCCTTGTCGAAACGGTCTCCCTCCTCGAGAAAATCGACAGCGCCGCGATCGAAGCGGTGGCCGTCGGCCTCGCGGAGGTGCGCAAGAGCGGGGGGCGCCTGTTCATCCTCGGCGTCGGCGGCTCCGCCGGCCACGCGAGCCACGCGGTGAACGACTTCCGTAAGATTTGCGACATCGAGGCCTACGCGCCGACCGACAACGTCTCGGAGCTCACCGCCCGCACGAACGACGAGGGCTGGGACACCACCTTCTCGGAGTGGCTCAAAGGCTCCCGCGTCCGCAAGGAAGACGCGCTCCTCGTGTTCTCCGTCGGCGGCGGAAACGCAGAGAAGAACGTGTCGATGAACTTGGTCCGCGCGATCGACGTCGCCAAGAGCGTCGGCGCGAAGGTCTACGGGATCGTCGGCAAAGACGGCGGGCACACGAAAAAAGCGGGCGACGCGACCGTGATCATCCCGCCGCTCTACCCCGATCGCGTCACGCCCCACACCGAGGGCCTCGCCGCCGTCGTGTGGCACCTCCTCGTGAGCCACCCGGCGCTCAAGGTGACGGCGACGAAGTGGGAGTCGGTCAAGTAGCGCGCGCTGGCTTCGGCGCGGCCGGCAGGCTGGTCTCGGGCGCTGGATTTCGGGCGACCGACGGACATCCGCTCGGCGACCGGGATTTCGTGGCGCGCGCGGGGGTCGCCGCTAAATCCTCGGAAGCGGTCGGGATTCGACATGTCCGCCGCGCCCGGGCGCGGTAACCTCTCCGCCGGCCGCACGGCCACCACCTCCGCGCGCATGCGTCGGTGCACGCGCCTTATGCTCGCCCTTACCTCGGAAAAATAGCCATGTCCGCGACGCCGCCACGGTCCCACACGTTCGAGGCCACCCCCGCCGTCATCGCGTCGCGCGAGCGTCGGCGCTTCGTCGACTGCCCGAGCTGCGGGGCGCCGAACGCCAGCTACCTGCACACGAAGGCGGGCGTGCGCTTCGTGCGCTGCGATGGCTGCGGCACCGTGTTCACGAACCCCGTGCCGGAGCACCGCGAGAGCTTCCTCAACATGGAGGAGAGCGCCAAATCCGAGAAGCTCTCCCTCGTGGTTCGCTCGTTCGCGCGCCTCCTCGAGCAAATCGAGGACGAGTTTCGTCGCACCGTGGGCCGCTCCCCGAAGAAGATCGTGCTCTGCGGAAAGCAGCACCCCGCGTTCCTCGACTGCGAGCCCGCGAAGCGCATGGGCCTCCAAATCGTGCGCGTGTCGGACGAGGCGTTCGCGGACCTGCACCGCCACGGAAAAATCGATTTTCTCGTGAAGGAGCTCAGCGCCAGCGTCGACGTGCTCATCCTCCACGAACTGTTCGAGGCCACCTGCGACGCGCGGAGCACCCTCGACGCGCTCGTGCCCGCGCTCGGCCCCGACACGTGGCTCGCGGTCACCTACACGAACGCCGACTCGCTCCCCGCGCGGGTCATGCGAAGGCACTGGGCGCCGTTCTTCGATCACAAATCGGCCTTCTTTTCGACCGGATCGATGACCGCGC
>JAAFHV010000505.1 GCA_013297655.1 Myxococcales bacterium
AATCTTCATGAAGTTGGGGCGCGCGCCCGCGACGCAAAGGATCTTCGAGGCCATGGTGCCGAAGAGCGTACCCAGGGACGGCCCGGGTGGTGCGTCAAAAGTCGGATCCGTTCGCCTTTCACGGATCGCACACGTTCGGGTAGTCTGCCCGCATGGCGAGACGCGCCGCTCTGCCCGGCGAACCCGCGGGAAAAGGGCTCAAGGCTCCCGAGAAACAACCCACCGCCCCGCCGGTTAGCCGTGACGTCCGCGTATCGGCCGACGATCCGGTGCCCGCGGGCAAGGTCCTCGAGCTGCTCGACAGGCTCTCGGGCGCCGAAGAAGCGGCGTTCGTGACCACGTGGCTCGAGTCGCTCCCCTACACGCGGCTCCCCCCTTCGCTCGGGGTGCGGCTCCTTCGCGCGCTCCGCGAGACGGGGCGCCTCGACCGGGTGCGCGAGCTGCTCGCCGAGTTTCCGAGCGTCACCGCGTCGTGGCCCGCCCACGAAGCGGCGCGCCTCTCCATCGAGCGCGCGATGCTCGCGATTTTGGACGGGCGCATCGCCGAGGCAGACGAGTCGCGCGCCCTCGCCTCGCGCGCCCTCTCGGAGGCCCCTCCCGGCACCGGGCTTCGTGAGCAGCTCGACGCGCACTTGGTCGCCGCGGAGCTCGACCTACGGAGGAGCGATCTCGCGGGGGCGGCGCGCTCGCTGCGGCTCGCGGAGCACGTCGCGGAGCGCCTCGACGACGGCGCGTTCCGCGTCGCGGTGTCGATGTCCCTCGGGCACCTCGCGATGCGCCTCGCCGATCCGCGGGCGGCGTCGAAGCACTACGAAGAGGCCCTCGATCGTGCGCCTTCGCGTGGCCTCGCCGCGATGCGCGCGCACGCGAACGTGGCCGTCGCGCTGGGCTCCTCCGGCGCGTTCGAGGGCGCACGTCAGCACGCGGAGGCCGCGTGCGCGGTCGCCGCGAAGCTCGTCTCCGGGTGGCGCCACGCCGACGCATACGACGTGGTCGCCCTCGTGGCGATCGCCTCCGACAGGCCCGACGAGGCGATCGCCGCGGTCGACACTGGCCTCGGCCTCCTCGGCGAGAACGAGCAGCCCACGCTCCGTTACCAGCTCTCGAGCCACAAGACGTTCGCCCTCGCCGCGGCAGGAAAAGCGGCCCAAGCGAAGACGTGGCTCGTCCGTACCGAGCGCCTCAAGGCCGAGATTGGCCACGTCGACGCGATCGACGCGCAAGATCTCGTCGCCACCCGCGCGCGCACCCTCGAGGCGCAGGGCTCGTTCGAGGCCGCCCTCGAAGCGGGGCTCCCGCACGCGGGATCGCTGCCGCAGGCGTTCGTCACCGGCACCCTCAACTTGGTGCTCGGCCGCGCCGCGCTCGCCCTCGGGCGCACCGATCTCGCGAGCACCTGCGTGGAGCGCGCCGCCCTCTCCGGCGAGAAGCACGGGTGGGTGTTCCCAGAGCGCAAGACCAGCGTCGCGCTCTACACCCTCGCGCGTCGCTCGGGCGACAGCCGCGTGGTGCGCTTCGCCGAGAAGATGCTCGGGGTCACCTCGTCGGTGCGCCTCAGCGACGCCGATACGTTCGTCGAGGGCGCCTCCGCCGAGGCCGACACCGTCTACGTCACCACCCGCGACGGCGTCTCCCAGGTGCTCCCCGATCGCGTGAAAGAGGCCGTCAAGGGCGCCGATTTGGTGGTCGACACCCTCGCCCACGAGCTCCGCGTCGGCGACAAGACGTCGTCGCTCGAGCGTCGCCGCGCCCTCGAGCCGCTCGTCGTGGAGCTCCTTCGTCGCGCCAAGGAGGGCCTCTCGGCGGAGGAGATCTTGCGCGCGGCGGGCGGCCCCGGTCCCGACTCCGCCGACGCGGAGCACCGCGTGCGTGTGCTCGTCTCGCGGGTGCGGGATCTCCTCGGCGACACGAACCTCATCGCCCGCGTCCGCGACGCCGGCGAGCACGGCAAGACCCGCTATCGGCTCGCCGAGGGCGTCAGCTTCGCGTTGGTGGAGCCTCGCGAGCGGTGACCTCGAACGGGGTGTCGGCGCGGCGGTTGTCCGAGGTGGTCGTCACTGCGGTCGACGCGGCCGCCGTCCTCGATGGCCTTTATGCGCACGGTGCGCCTACCGATAGGCAACTTCGGGCGGCTGAACGTCGGCTCGTGGCCATCGTGGCGATGCTCGTTCCCGTCCGGGATCGACTCGGCACGATGGCCAGTATGGTCGACAGGGTTATGGAACTTCGGGACGCGGTTGCGCGGGGGGACCATGGGATGATCTTGTCGGCGGCGCGGGGGATCTTGGGTGCGGTCGGGGGGCCTGGGTGACACTCGGCGGGGGCGCGGGGCGCACCCTGCGGGGCTTTTGGTTTTTGTGCGCGGCGCGCACGGGGCTGTGGGGGGAGGAGAAACGGGGCGCTCGCGGTCGGCTGCGGGTGGACACGGTTTTGGGGCGCTGGCGGGCCCCTCCCAAACTCGCCGCCGTTCCGCGCGATGGGGGTGGCCAACTGGCGATCAGTGGCAACTTCGCTTTTGTCACCGCGCGAGAACGGCGAGCTCAGACAGCCGGCTCCTCCCACCACCGCCCCAAAACCGCGCCCACCCACAGCCTCGCCCACGAGCACTTGGAGAGGGGAATGAGAAGGAAGAGGAAGAGGA
>JAAFHV010000507.1 GCA_013297655.1 Myxococcales bacterium
CACGGCAAAGGATCGTGGCCACTCCTGTTCCGCCGCGGCGCCGGCGTGGTGCTCGGGCAGGTCGCCGACGGGCGCACGGGCACGTTCACGAACAGCCTCGGCGAGGCCTACACGGTAGACGCGAAGACCTCTTCTTCAGCGACGTACCTCTATGTCGCGCCCGAGGTGAGGCTCGCCCACACGATTGCCAAGAACCTCGAGATCACGTTCGGGGTCGAGGTCGACGTCTTGGCCGCGATCGCGAAGCCCACGTGGAACGACGCGACCACGATCCTCACCTCCAACCGCGACCGCGGCGACGGCCTCGCGACGTTCGGGGAACAGAGCACCGCCGGCTCGCTCCTCCTCTTCGTCTCCCCCAGCGTAGGCTTGAGGTACGAGCTCCGATGATCCCCATATCCAACATCGCACGCCTTCGCTCACGGCTCGCTACCACGCTCGGCGCGGCGCTCGTGCTCGTGGTCGCCGGCGGCGCGTGTGCCTCCACGCCCGCTTCGGACCCGGGACGAATCGCGGCCCACCGCGCGACGCTATCGGCGATCGGCGCGGTGGCAGAGGCGGACGCGCAGGAAGGTCGTGGCGTCAGGGTCGTGCTCCCGGCGCGGGCCTCCGATGCCGTCGTCGTGGTCGACGCGACGTCGTCGATCGAGGCGCGGATCACCTTGCGTGGAGCGAGCGACTCGAACACAAAGACTGAAGCAGGTACAAGCATTTACCCCGGCGCCCTGCGAGGCTCCGACGTGGCGCTCGTGCCGCGCGAGGGCGGCTTCGAGGACTTCGTGTTCTTCGACACGAAGCCCGCAGAAGAGTCGATCGTGTACGACCTCGACGTGTCGCGCGTGGCGGGTCTTCGCCTCGTGAACCGCACCCTCGAGCTGCTCGATCGCGCTGGCACCCCGCGCCTTCGCGCGCTCCCTCCCGAGGTCATCGACGCGAAGGGCGCGCGGATCGCCGCCGAGATCGCGGTGGAGGGATGCGCCGTCGACACGAGCGAGGCGCTGCCATGGGAGCGCGCGGTGACGGCGCCGGGGGCCACGTCGTGCGCGCTGCGCGTGACGTGGGGAAAGCACGCGCCGGTCGCGTATCCCGCGGTGGTCGATCCGAGCTGGCAGGGCACCGCCGCGATGCCGAGCCCGCGCTACAACCACGCTTCAATCGCGCTCGCGAGCGGGCGTATCCTCGTTATCTCTGGCTTCTACGAGCCCAATGGTGGAATGGGGCGCGGAGCCGATCCGGCGGCGTATGCCTACGATCCGACCACACGAACGTGGGCCGGCGCCGCCTCGATCGTGAACGCGCGAGAAGAGTTTTCCCTCGCGTTCACCGGCACCGGGAAGGTGCTCGTGATGGGCGGCGGAGGCAGCTCGCGCCCCGAGATCTACAATCCGGCGACCGGGTTCTCTCGCTCCGAGGCGTTCACCACCACCGTGAGCGGGCTCACCACCACGTCGCTCCCGAATGGCAAAATACTGGTCGCGGGAGGCTCGAATGGCGCGCCGGTCGCGGCGGCAAGTCTCTACGACGAGGCGATCGACGACTTCACCAACGCGGGCCCGGCAGGGGCAATGGGCGTGGCCCGCGCGCGCCACACCGCGACCCGGCTCGCTTCGGGCAAGGTGCTCCTCGCGGGAGGCGAAGGCGCCGCGGGGACCACCGCCGAGATTTACGATCCGGTGACGAACACGTTCGCCCCCACCGCAGGGCCGATGCAGAACGCACGATCGACCCACGCCGCGGTGCTGCTCGCCGACGGACGCGTGATCTTGGCCGGGGGCGGCACCGCGACGGCGGAGCTCTACGATCCGACGACGAACCGCTTTTCCCCCGCGGGAGCGCTCTCGTCCGCGCGGTCGCGACTTCGCGGCGTGCGGCTCGAGTCCGGCCACGCGCTCTTCGCTGGCGGCGAGCTGCTGGGCGGCGAGCCGGCTCCCGAGGTAGAGGTGTGGGACCCCGCGACGAAGACGTTCGCGGTGCAAGCGCCGCTCACGTTTCCGCGCACACGCTTCACCCTCGAAAACCTCGGCACGAGCGCCGTCATCGCCATCGGCGGAAAGGCGCCCAACAACACGAGCGTGCTCGTCCCCGAGATATGGACTCCGCTCGCGCAGGGCAGCGCGTGCACCCTCGCCGACGACTGCAAAACGGGATTCTGCCAAGAGGGCTATTGCTGCGCGGTCGCCTGCCCCGGCCCGTGCAAGACGTGCACGAGCGGCGCGGGTGCGTGCATCGCCGTCACCAACGCCGACGATCCCGATTCGTGCACTGGCAACGACACCTGCGACGCCGTGGGCGCCTGCAAAAAGAAGAACGGCCGAACGTGTGGCGCGGCGACCGAGTGCGCGAGCGGCTCCTGCGTCGACGGCTTCTGCTGCGAGCGGGCCTGCGGTGGGCAATGCGAGGCGTGCGACGTCACTGGCAACGAAGGCCGCTGTCTTCCGGTCGCGGGAGAGAGCCACGGCGCCCGCCCCCGCTGCGCGAGCGGTGACGCCAAATGCGGCGGCGCGTGCAATGGCATCTCCCCGACGTGTGCGTTCCCGAGCGCGGTCACCACGTGCTCGCAGAGCTGCTCCGGCAAGCTCGCGATCGTCGGCACCTGCGACGGCCGCGGCG
>JAAFHV010000508.1 GCA_013297655.1 Myxococcales bacterium
CAAGAGCTTTGCCTTCAAGACGCCTGGGAGCAGGCGGCGGCGATGGTCGACCGGGTGACAGTCAAGTTGCGAGACTACGCTTGGGGGGAGGTACTGCCGACGACCTCGGACTTCGTCATCTTCGCGGTGGACGTGGAGACCATGCGCCTCGAGACCGCTCTGCGGACGGCAGCCCGACCGGAGGACTATCGGCGGTGGCTTGCGGAAGGGCTTGTTCCCTGAGGTCGCCAGCGCGCGACCCGCGCCGCCTGTCCCGTCTCTTCTTCTGCTGTTGTCCGTCTCCCTCGCGTCGGACGTGGGAAGTTTGTGGGCGCGACTTGGAGCGCTGGCGGAGGCGCTGACCTGACGAGCCCTGGGTGCACGCGTTCCTCGGCCCAAAGGGAGAATACGTTCAACCTCCCAGCCATCTCCGGGAGCGCCGCTCCGCGCGCCACGCGATCGTGAGTGACGAGCCGCCACCCCGCCGCGAGCAGGTCCGACGAAATTTGGGATCGCCCCCGCGTTCTACGTTGCCAGCGGCTCCGAAATTCGCGAGCGTCAGGGAATCATCCTCGGGGGACTCGGATGGGACACGACGCTCACTTCCTGCAGCGGCTCGACCGCGTCACGCGCGAGCACACCGATCTCGCGCTCGCCCTCTACCGCGATCACGAGCTGGTTCGACAGCTCCTGGAGTCCGGCGACCTGCCGCCACACGCCGAGCGGGTGGCGTTCGCCCTCGATGATGGCGGGCTCGGTCCTCACGTCGTCGTCGCGCGCACCGGAGCGTTCGTGACGTGTCTCGGTCGTGGCATGACCACGGTCGGGACCCCCGTTTTGTCTCGCGCGAAGGTCGACGCCACCATGGCGTCGCGCCGACCTTCGCGAGCGCATGGCCGTCGCCCGCGCCTACGCGCGCAAGGGCGAGGACGATGGGGATTTCCTCGCGCGCTTCGTGACGCGGAAGAACACCCTCACGAGAGAAGAGATTCGGGGCGCCTCGGCGTTCGCTCCGCTGCTCGGCGAGGAGCTCTACATCGGACTCGTGAAGAATCTTCGCGAGGCGTCGAACGTCGCCTCCGGGTTTCGCAGAGAGGCTCGCACCCGACGCGTCTCTCCGGCGCTCATCGGGGCGCACGCGGGCTTGGTGTGGTCTGGGGTGCACGGAGTGCAGCTCTTCGGCTTCGCCGGCCCGGTGTCGCTCGCGTGGCTCCTGCGCAAGTACGAAGGGCGGTTCGCCTTCTCCATGCCCACCACCCTGATGGTCAATCGAAGCATGGTGCTTCGCGGGCTGTGGGCGGCGGCGCAGCTCGGAGAGCCATTGCTCGAGTCATACATGCGGCGGCTCACCGAGCAGACGACCGCCCTTCGCCAGCTCGATGCCGCCGCCGGGCTCGCGGCGATCGCGCTCAAGCATCGTGCGCTCGAGCCAGACGTAACGAAGTTCTTGCGGCGCCTCGCGCTTAACGGCCAGGGCGACCTTACCCAAGAAGGTCGCCGTGGGTTCGCCGCGTTGGCGCTGACGGCGGTCGCCGCACGCGACAAGTGGCCCGCGCACAGCCTCGAGATCGGCCGGAAGCGATTCGTCGAGACCGCGACCGACCGCCTCCCCTCGAGCCATCCGCTGGCCCCGAGCGCCGACGATTGTGATCCCGATCTCGCCCGAACGTGCGTACTGAACGAAGACGTCGGCCTCACTGACGGTGACGAAGGGCTCGCGAGCCTGTTCACCTTGCTGCCGCTCACCGCGTCTTCACCGCTAGAAGCCTTCTTTTACCCGAGCTCCGTCTCACGACAGCTGGTCGAGCCCTGGGGCCAAGAAGAAGTGTCGCGCCATATCGAGCAGATCCTCAGCGTCGTATCCGCTCCGGCCCAAGCCAAGAGCGAAGGTAAGGTCGGGAGAAACGAGCCGTGCCCCTGCGGCAGCGGCAAGAAGGCGAAGAAGTGCTGCTCCCAGTAGCGGGTGGCCGACACGACCCCGATGAGGTTTCACCGCGCGAAGCGGCGAGCCACTCGAGCGGAGTGGCGCGCGGTGAACGGGCCGTCGAAGCGGCATCGTTGGTAGCCGGTCCGCGCACACACGCGCGACGTCTCGCATCGAATCGGCTAAGTTCTGGACGATGGGCGAGGCCGAGCTACTTGAGAAGCTTCGGAAGATCGAAGCGCTTCACTCTGGTGCCACGAGCGACGGAGAGCGAGAGGCCGCCCGCGCGGCCGCCGAGCGCATCAAGGCGCGACTCGCCGAAGCGCGGGCGCGCGAGCCGGACGTAGAGACGATCTACACGCTGCCCGATCCTTGGACGCGAAAGCTGTTCGTCGCTCTGTGCCGGCGCTATGGCCTGCAGCCATACCGGCGGCCGCGCCAACGCTCCTCGACGGTGCAGGTGCTGGCTCCGGCGACATTCCACGAGACGACGCTGTGGCCCCAGTTCAAGGCGCTCGCGGCGGAGCTCACCAAGCACCTCGCGGAGGTGACGGACCGGGTTGTTCGGGAGGTGGTTCACGCCGACACGAGCGAAGCCGCGGAGGCTGGGCCGCCCAAAGCGCTCGGGCAAGGCGCGGCTTCCGAGTAGCCATAAGGGCTGGCCTCGTGTCCCCTCGGATGGTTCTTGGTGCTTCAGCAAGGC
>JAAFHV010000509.1 GCA_013297655.1 Myxococcales bacterium
GTCGGCACGGCTGGTTCGTGGCGTCGGTCGGTCCTTTGGACCTTCCTCCCGACGGTCCATCGGGCCAACGGTCCGAGCTGCGCTCGTCACGTCGGCACGGCTGGTTCGTGGCGTCGGTCGGTCCTTCGGACCTTCCTCCCGACGGTCCATCGGGCCAACGGTCCGAGCTGCGCTCGTCACGTCGGCACGGCTGGTTCGCGGCCCCATGCTTCATCATCGCGCTACTCCGCGCCTCCTTGCAATCATCCAGGCCTCACTCGCGCGATCGGCGAAGAGCGGTCCACCACCAGCGAAGCGCTATTTTTCCCCGGATCGTCGCGATCCCTGCACACGCGCGCACGCACAGCTCGCGGCGGAAGGGGACGATGTCGGATTCGTCCAATACGGGGGCGAGGAGGGCGGCTATTCCTCTGCCATGAGCATTCGCCCGGACATGATTGGTATCGTCGCTCGCGACATCGAAGCCTCGCTCCAGTTTTACCGCCTCCTCGACCTCGACGTTCCCTCCCCGAAGGAGGGCGCACCCTACGTGGAGGTGATCACGACGAACGGATATCGCATCTCGTGGAACGCGCTCTCGATGGCCAAGGATCTCGACCCGGCGTGGGTGGAGCCAAAGGGTCACCGCATGGAGCTCGCTTTCCTGTGTGACTCGCCAGCCGAGGTCGACGCGACCTACACGAAGATCGAACGTGCAGGATACAAGGGAAAGACCGCCCCCTGGGACGCGCCATGGGGCCAGCGTTATGCCATCGTCGTCGATCCGGACGGCAACCACGTGAGCCTCTTCGCTCCCCTCGCGGCGCCCGCGAAATAGCCTTGCCTCGTGTGCGAACCGGCCGCGGTTCCGCTATCCTGATCGCATGAGTCCGGAGCGCCTCGTCGTGCTCGGTGCCGGCGCGATCGGGGCGTCGATCGGCGCCCTGTTGGCAGAGTCCGGCGCTCCCGTGGTGCTCGTCGCGCGGGGCGAGCACGGCCGGGAAATCGCCGCGCGGGGGCTCGATCTGCGACTGCCCACTTCGTCGCGGCGGATCCCTGTGCGTTGCGTGGAGTCGCTCGCGAGCGTCGCTCCCACCGCGCGCGATCTGGTGATCGTCGCGACGATGGGCCAACACACCGCGGAGGCCGTCGCCTCGCTCCCGAGGGACGTTCCCGTCGCGAGCTTCCAGAACGGCCTCGTGCCGATAGAGGTGCTCTACGAGCGCGGCCACCCCACCCTCGCGGCGATGCTGTTCGTGCCCGCCGAACGACGCGGGCCAGGCAAAATCGCTCTCCAAGGCGCTCCCCACTTCGGCACCGTGCTCCTCGGACAGTGGCCCGACGGTACGCGCACACTCCCGCGAGATCTCGGGCCGTGGGCGGAGTGGCTCGTCGCGAGGCTCGGCGCCTGCGGATTCGACGCCGAGGTCACCGGCGACGTCGCGCCGTGGATCTACGCCAAGCTCCTCGTGAACCTCGCTGGCATCGTCGTAGCGCTCGCCGACGAGCCGGTCGACGACGTCGTGCTCGCAGCGCGCGCAGAGGCTCGCGCCGTCTTCTTGGCCGCGGGCATCTCGTTTCGTGAGCTCGACGAGCTCATGGCCCGCGTCGGCACGGTGGAGAGCGCGGTCGTGGACGGAGTGCCTCGCGTGGGTGGGTCTACCCGCGCCGCGCTCGCGCGAGGAGAGGCCCTCGAGACGGCGACTCTCCACCGCACCGTGCTCGATCTCGGGGAACGCACGGGGACACCGACTCCCGTCAACGAGGCCCTCGTGTCGCTCGCCGAGCGCGCACCAACCCTAGGAAATCGTCCTGGATCGATGTCCGCGAGCGCCCTCCGCGGGGCCATTTTTCGCGCGGCCCGATAGCACGCTCACGACGAACGCCCCGGACCCGAGCGGGACCGTGTCGATCCGAAACGTGGCGTCAGCGCAGGCGGATCACGCGCACGCGCGGGGCCGCGGCGACGGGCACGGTGACCGAGAGGTCGGTCGAAGGGGCCCCCGCGGTCGCGTCGAACGAGAGATACGCGACGCCACCGGACCGCAGCTTGCCATCGGCCGACTCGAGCTTTTGCACCTTCGGCCCCTTCATCGACTGCCCATGAAACGACGCGAACGGATCGGCGCCACGAGGCTTCTTGGTGAGCGGATCGATCGTCACCGGCGCGAACGCGAAACAGCCATTCTTGGGCGCCGCTCCCCCACCCTTCTCGGAGCCGGACAGCGCGAGGGCGGTGTAGAAGTCCATCGTCACGTCGGCGGCGGTGCTGGCCCCCGCGCCGGTGATACGCGCGGCGACGGAGTCTTTCGAATCGAGCACGTCGCGCAAGAACGCGGGCCCGCCGAGGCCCTCGATCGAGCCGTCGGCCCTGGATTTGTCGCCCCCGGCGCGATCGTAGGCATAACGAACGAAGAGATACGAAACGCCTCGGAGCACGCCGTCGCGTTTGGCGTCGTAGGTAGAGCGGGTGCCGAGCACTTCGGCGATGGAGAAGTCGGCGATGCCGTCGAGCCCGGCTTTGGTGACGTACAGGTTGCCCGATTGGAACCCGCTCGCGTCTTGCGCGAACCCCCCGAAGCCCTCGATCATGTAAGAAGAATCGGGCCACTCGGAGAGCGTAT
>JAAFHV010000051.1 GCA_013297655.1 Myxococcales bacterium
CGACGAGGAGGGGGAGCCCGCTCCCGAAGAGGGTGAGCGCGACGAAGGTGGTCGAGAGGGTGGGGGAGACCTGCGCGACGAGCTTGGCGGTGCGGAGCGTGTAACGTGCGCTCGTTCGCAGCCGTACGCCGAGCGGCTCGGGAGCGGGTGGCTCTTGGACGTGACGGCGCGAGGGTTTCGCCAACGCCTACTCGAAGCGAAGGCCGTCGACGGGGCGGATCGACGACGCCGCGAGCGCCGGGTACACCGTCGCGAGCGTGCAGATGACGATCGCCGAGACGGCCACGAGCGCGAAGTCGCTCGGGTTCACCGCGACGGGCAGACGATCGATGTAATACACGTCTGGATCGAGCCGCACGCCGAACCACTCGAGGCCCTTGAAGCTGGCGGTGGCCGAGCTCACCCCGAGGAACGTGCCGAGCACACCGACGACCACGCCCTCCAAAATGAAGGTGCGCAAGATCATGCCGTCGCTCGCGCCGAGCGCCTTCAGCACCGCGATGTCTTTGGTCTTTTCGGTGACGAGCAGGAGCAGCGTGCAGATGATGCAGAAGCTGGCGGCGACCGTCATGAGGGTGAGCACGAGCACCACCACGAGCTTCTCGACCTTGAGCGCGGAGAAGAGGTTCTTGTTGATGCCACGCCAGTCTCGGACGCGGAGCTCGCTCCGCCCGATGGTCTGCTCGAAGGCGACGAAGTCGAAGTCTTGGAGGTCCGCGTCGTCGACCTTTACGTCGATCGCGGACACCTTCCCCGCCATCCCGAAGTACTCCCGCGCCGAATCGAGCGTGGTGTACACGTGGCTCGCGTCGTACTCGTACATGCCGCTGAAGAACACCGCCGCGATGCGGAAGCGCTTCGTCTTGGGCATTACGCCCATCGGCCCCAAATCGCCGAGCGGCGAGATGAGGGTGACCTCGTCCCCCACGTAGACGTGGAGCGTCTTGGCGAGCTCGCGGCCGACCACGATGCCGGGGCGAATCGGGGGCGGAGGCAGCTTCTCGCGCGTGATGGGATCGTACTCGAAGATGAACGACTCGGGCCCCTTGGTGTAGGGCTCGCCGCCGGGGCCGAGGCCGATGATCTCTTTTTCCGGCAAGTGGAGGAGCATGTCCGGCTTCTCCAGGTACTCGAGCTTTCCGACCTCGATGTTGACCGGCAGATCGATCACGGTGCCGATCGTCTTCGGCTCGATCCCGCGCACGACCACGCCGGCGAGGTTCGAGTTCGAGGTGATCATGACCTCCCCGTAGAGCACCGGAGACGCGCCGATCACGTGCGGCGATTTGCGGATCTTCTCGACGAGCGGCTCACCATCGGTGAACGGCGCTTGTGAGGTCTGATCGACCACGATGTGCGCGTTGTTCCCCAGGATTTTGCGCTTCAGGTCGGCCGCAAAGCCGCCCATGACGCTGGTGGCGCCGCACAAAACGAACGACGCGATCGCGACCCCGGAGATGGAGAGCACGCTGATGAGAGAGAGCGAGCCGGCCTTCTGCGAGCGCACGTGGCGGATCGCGACGAAGAGGGTAAACGAGCGCTTCTCGACCACGTCGAACAAGAACGGGACGACGATCGAGAGGCCGACCCAGAGGAGCACGAGGCCGCTAAAGAGGGCCCCTGCGCGCACCGCCGCGTCTTTCACGCTCCAGGCCGAGCCGCGGAGCATGGGCAGCTTGGTGGTCCAGTACGTGAGGCGCATGAAGCACCCCCCCGCGAGCGCCCCGAGCACGCTCGAGATCACGCGCCCCACCTTGCGGTTCCGCGCTTCGCGCACGGCGCGGCCGAGCAAGAGCACCGACGCGACGCCGACGAGCACGAGGAGCACGAGGAGAGGAACGGACATGCGAGACCAAGACTCTTAGCGCTCCTTGGTTCTTCCAGGGAAGCCGTGAGGTAAGGAAAGCAGGGGGGATGGGCCTGGGGCGGGGTCTGCGGCGCGGCTTGGAAGCGGCGAGAGGCCAAGCGGACGGCGCGGGGCCCGCGGGGGCAGGCTTTTTGTGCGCGGCGCGCACACGGCTGTGGGTCGGCGCAGGTGAACGGATTTTTTGTGCGCGGCGCGCACACGTCTGTGAGGCGGCGAGGCCGGAAGACTTGGATGGAGGCCGAGGCGCGCGCGGGACCGGGCAGAAACCGGGGACAGGTAGGCCGGGGCCGTCACCGGTGCGGCTTTGGGATTGGGGGGTGGGTCCCCCCCGGACTCGGCGGCCGACAGTTCTTCGAGGTCTTGCCGCAGACGCAGATGCTGGTTCCAGCCCGAACATACGCACGCGCCTCAGACACAGGACCCCCCACCCCCCAATCCCAAAGCCGCCCCCGTGCCGACCCCTCAACCCGCGGACGTCTCGTCGCAGGGAAGATGGGAGAGGAAGGAGAGGAGAGGGGAGAAGAGAGAAGAAGAGAGAAGGACGCGGGGCGTTCCGCGGTAGGGGGCTCGCGGGCGGTTGGTTCTCGCGGTCCGTCACGAAGCTCCGATGCGGTACCTCTCGAGCTTTCGGTAGAGGGTCGAACGATCGAGGCCGAGGATCTTCGCCGCCTCCGATTTGCTCCCGCCGACCACCTCCATCACCCTCGTGATGTAGCGCCGCTCGACCTCCTCCAAGCTGCATAGCTCGGTCGGATCGGTCGCGGTGACGAGCACGTGGGCGGGGGCGTGGTCCTTGATCCGTTGCGGCAGATCGTCGACCACGATCCGTGTGCCCTTCGCCAACGCGACCGCGCGCTCGATCGCGTTCTGAAGCTCGCGCACGTTGCCGGGCCACGGGTAACCGAGGAGGCGCTTCTCGACCTCGTCGGTCATGCCCTCGAGCGTCTTCCCGTGGCGGTCGGCGAAGCGGGTGACGAACTCCCCGGCGAGGAGCAGCACGTCGTCGCCCCTCGCGCGGAGGGGCGGGAGCTCGATGTGGACGACGTTGATGCGGTAGAGGAGATCTTCGCGGAATTTGCCCTCCGCGACGCGTGTCTCGATGTCGCGGTTCGTCGCCGCCACGATGCGCGCGTCGAAGGAGACCTCCTGGTTCGCGCCGACCGGACGCACCTTCCGCTCCTCGAGCGCGCGTAAGAGCTTGGCCTGCGTCGCGACCGGCATCTCGCCGATCTCGTCGAGGAAGAGCGTGCCGCCGGAGGCCTCGACGAAGAGACCCGTCTTCGTGGTCTTCGCGTCCGTGAACGCGCCGCGAGCGTGACCGAAAAGCTCGCTCTCGAGGAGCGCGTCCGGCAGCGCGGCGCAGTTGAGCGCGACGAAGGGCCCCTTCGCGCGAGGGCTCGCGTCGTGGAGCGCACGCGCGACGAGCTCTTTCCCGGTGCCGCTCTCGCCCGTCACGAGCACCGTCGCTCCCGTGGTCGCGACGCGGCCTACGATCTCCAACGCCTGCCCCATGACGGCGCTCCGCCCGAGGATCCCGCGCGCCCCCGAGCGGCCGTCGACCCGCGACCGCAGCGACTGCACCTCGCGAGACAGCGCGCGATGACCGACGGCGCGCCGCAGGCTGAGCTCGAGCTGATCGGGAGAGAACGGCTTCGTCACGAAGTCGAACGCGCCGGCGCGCATCGTCTCCACCGCGGCCTCCATCGTGCCGAATCCGGTCATGACGACCACAGGCAGCTCCGGGCACGCGTCCCGTAGACGCTTGCAGAGATCGATCCCCGAGCGTGCGCCGATGCGGAGATCGGTCAACACCGCGGCGAAGTCCTCGCTCGTCGCCCTCGCGAGCGCGTCGTCCGGCGACGTGGTCGTCGTCACCGTGTATCCGCGCTTCGACAGCGTTCGTTCGAGCTCGACCAGGAGGTCGGCGTCGTCGTCCACGATGAGGATCGTCGGGCTCATGTCAGGGGAGCGGAAGATAGACCGAAAACGTCGAGCCTCGGCCAATCTCGCTCGTCGCGGATAGCCAGCCCCCATGGTCCTCCGCGATCCCCGTCGCGACGGTGAGACCGAGCCCCGTCCCGCGGCCTTCGGCCTTCGTCGTGTAGAACGGCTCGAAGATGCGGGCGAGGTTCTCCTCGCTCATGCCCTGGCCGCGGTCGACGATGTCGATCCGCGCCGCCCCGACGGCGTTCGCGAAGCCCGGGCGCACGGCGCTCTCCACGATCGCGAGGCGCATCGTGACGCGCGTTCCGGGCGGCGAAGCGGCGACCGCGTTCATCACGAGGTTCGTCACCATCTGCTCGAGTCGGAGCGGATCGGCGACGAGCGTCGTGTCTACCGCGGAGTCGGTCTCCAGCGTGACACCGTGCTTCTTCGCGAGCGGGCCCAAGAGGCGCTCGATTTCGCCGAGGAGCTCGCGGAGGGCGACCTTCTTTCGCTGCGCCTCGCTGTCGCGGGAAAAATCGAGGAGCTGACGTACGGTTCGGCTCATCTTCGCGACCTGCGCGACGATGACACGGACGGCCTCGGCCCGGTCCGTCTCGGTGGAGGAGGCGTCGGTGAGGCTCTCGGCGCGAAGCAAGACGACGTTGAACGGCGTGCCCAGCTCGTGGGCGACGGCGGAGGCGAGGGTGCCGACGGTGCGCAACCTGTCGAGATGGCGGAGCTGTTCGAGCGTCTCCACGTGCGCGGTGGCTTCGTCGGCGAGCCGCTTGCGCGCGAGGTCGAGCTTGTCGCACATCAGGTTGAGCTCGCGCTTGAGGAGGCCAATCTCGTCGGTGCGATCTTCGGGCAATCGCCCCGTGAAATCTTCGCTCGCGATGCGACGCGCTTGCGCCACGACGCGGCCCAAAGGTGCGCCGATGAGGAGGTGCCCGAGCCCGAAGACGAGCGCGCCGGCGACGAGGCCGAGACCGAGCGCGAACCCCACCTCTTCGGTCAGCGCCGCGCGCACGATCGCGGAACGGGTCGGCAGCCCGTGGGTCACTTCGAGGACACCGAGCACGCTCGCGTCGCGCGCGCGGACGGTACGAACGTGATGCATCAGGCGTCGTTCGTTCGCCTCGTCGATCGACGAGGTGGAGGGGCGCGCCGCGACGCCGGTCACGAAGCGCGCCTCGAACGACGGGCTCCTCGCGCTCGCGGCTTCCACGACCCGGACCGCGTCGTCGACGCCACCGTGCCTCGCCTCCGAGACGATGCTCGCCTCGAGCACGTCGGCGAACGCGACGACGTCGTCCGCGGTGCGGGCCTCTGCCCGGCCCACCTCGCGCCTCGCCGCGAACCAGCTCGCGAGCAGCAAGCCGACCGAGGAGAGCACGAAGAAGAGGGCGGCGAAACGTGACACGACTTTCATGGTGGTCCTGGATACCGAGGTCGCGCTCTAGCGGTGCCGCGGCGCGGTCGGCTCCGAAGGTAGCAGCGAGACGCACCCGCGCGCGGGCGCTAGAGCGCTAGAGCGCTCAGCGGAGCCTGGCCGTGGCGGCGCGATAGAGCACGAGCGCGCGCTGGCACTCCGCCATCGCGTCCACCTCGCGTACGCGCGCGTCGAACGTCGCCTGCTCGCGCAGGTTCACGACGAGGAGCGTGGTGTCGCCGGCGGCGAAACGCGCCCACTCGGCGCGCTCGAGATCCTGCGAGACGGCAACCTCGCTCCGCGCCACGGCGAGGCGCGCGCGGGCCATGTCGATCGCGCTCGTCGCGTCGCGCACGTCGGCGCCGATGCGATCGCGCGCCCCGCGCTCTTGCTCGGCGATCTTGGCGAGGGCGGCCTCCGCGGCGACGGCGCGCCCCCGCGCGACGCGGTTCTGAATCGGGACGTCGAGGAACACCTGCGCTTCGAGCTCGACCGGCCGCCGTCGCCGAAATCTTTCGAGACGACGACTTGAAAGTCCAACGCAGGGAGGCGCTGGTTCTTTGCGAGCTCGACTTCCACTTTTGCCTGCGCTTTCTGCAGCGCGAGGCGCTCGAGATCGGGGCGCCCGGAGTACGCCGCCGCGATGGCCGCGTCGAAGGTCTCGAGCGGCCAGCTCGTCGGCGCGTCGAGCACGGGGACCTTCGCCGCCCCGGGCACGATCGGCACGCCGCTCGCGGAGCGAAAGAACTGCG
The DNA here is from genome assembly GCA_013297655.1 of Myxococcales bacterium. Lineage (GTDB taxonomy): Bacteria > Myxococcota_A > Polyangia > Polyangiales > Polyangiaceae > JAAFHV01. The sequence goes on from JAAFHV010000051.1 coordinate 5,975, forward strand.
ACAGCTCGATCGACGCTTGCTGGAACGCGCGGTCCTGCGCGACCTTCTGCGATTGACGCTGGAGGATCGAACGCGCGTTCTCTTGCCGCTCGATCGGCGGCAGATCGCCTCGTTCGACCCGCTTCGCGATCTGCTCGTCACGGCGGAGCGCGACCTCGAGGAGCGCGTCGGCGATCTTCGTTCGCGTGCCGGCCGCGACCCACTCCCAATAGCGGAGCGCGCCGGTGCGCTTGGTGTCCAAGATCGCGGCGCCGATGCCCGCGTCGGCTCCTCTTTGGCCGATGTCGGCGCGCTCGATGTTCGCGCGCCGGCGATCGATCGATCCGTTCCTGAGCGCCGGCACCACGATGCCTGCGCGCGCTTCGCCGAGCTCGTTGGTGAGCAGCTTGCCGTCGTACACGGGTACATCCCCGCGCCCGATGCGATAGCCCCCGAAGACCGTGCTGCCCCACACCGGGGTCGGCTGCTCGATCACGGCGTCGACGCGGAAGTTTCGGTAGTACCCGGCCGGTGCGCCCGCCGCGCGGGTGCGGAACGCGGTGTCGAAGCCGCCGGCCGACGCTTGGACCTCGGCCCGCGCTGCGTCGCCGTCACGACGGCTCGCCGCGATCGACGGGTGGGTTCGCTCGATTGATCCGAGCACGTCGACGAGGACGAGCGGTCCGTCGTTGGGGGTGGTGGTGGTGGTGGCGTTGGCGTTGGCGGCTTCGACCTCGGCGCGCGCGGCGCCGCTCGTCGCCGCCGTGAGGAGGAGAAGGCAAAGACTCACGACCCGCTTCATTTGCCTTTTCCTTCGTTCACGGTGGTCTTCGGCGGCGCGTCCAGCGACGCGGGGAAGCCGTTGAGTTGGCGCCAGATTTCGTAGGCGAGGCTCACACGCCCGAGGATGACGAACCCCTGCGCGCGCACGCCTTGCCGCAGATATCGAGACTCGGGCCAGTGCTCGCCCTGGCCGGGGCGGACGACCACGCGGAACTTGCCCTTGCCGTCGTCGCTCGCGTCGACGAGCACGACCTCCCCGCCGAACGTGCCGACCGCCACCTGCGGCCAGCCCGAGAACTGCACCGCCGGCCAACCCTCGAACTGGAGCCGCACCTTGCGACCGTCGGTCACGAGCGGCAGATCGTTTCCGTCGACGAGGAGCTCCACCGCGCGCTCCTCCGAGTCCGGGATCAGCACCGCGATCGGATCGCCGGCTTTCACCATCTCGGTGCCCTGCGCCACGAGGAGGTGGAGCACGGTGCCGTCGCGCGGCGCGACGATGCGCTGCGACGCCTGCCGCGAGAGGCGCGTGTCGATGCGCGTGAGCTCTGCCTGCGCGTTCGCGACCTCCGCCATCGCGTTCGCCCGGGCGGCCTCCGCGTCGCGGATCTGCGCGCTCGCGTCGGACTGAAACTTGTTTTGGTCGGACTTGAGGGCGAGCTCCTCGCTGCGTGCCGCGCTCGACGCCGCCTTCGCGCGCTCCACGTCGGTCGTCGTTCGAAGCATCTCGAGCTCGGCGAGCTCCACCGCGCGCGTCGACGTGAGGCCGTCTTTGGCGAGCGCACGTTGCCGCTCGAGGTTGAGCTTGGCGGTGCGCTCCGCGCCGATGGCGGCGTCGAGCGCGCGCTCGGCCGACACGATGCGGTCGCGCGCCATTCCAGCTCGGGAGCCGGCGGCCGAAAACCCGACCGTGCGTGATGTCTCGAGCGACGCCATGCGGTCCTCGAAGGAGCGCACCCTCGAACGCGCAGCGAGCAGACGATCCTCGACCGCCGTTCGTTCGAGGCGCATCCGCGCCACGATGTCCGGGTCGTTGTCCGCGAGGATCGCGACGACCTCGCCCGCCTTCACTCTGGAGCCCTCGCGGACCTCCCACGTGACGATGCGACCGTCGATCGGGGCCTCGAGGTTCTGGCGGCGATCGAGGGGCGCGAAGGCGATCACGCGACCGCGCCCGAACGACGACTGCTGCCAAGGAATGAAGAAGAGGGAGACGAACGCGCCGACGACGGTGAAGAGGACGAGGCGCGCGGTGGTGCGGCCACGCAGGCTCGGGCGGACCATGTGCACGGCGCTACGCGTTCCCGCGTCGAGGCCGAAAGACGAACGATACGGGCTCACGAGGCCTCCTGCGGAAACTGCGACGGGACGTGGAGCGCGCGATCGCACGTAGAAGCAACGCTCGGCTGCTGCGTCGCGACGAGCACCGTGGTCCGCGAGCGGCGCACGTCGAGCTCCTGGACCACGGCGTCGCGCACGCGCGGGGAGAGCCCGTCGAGCGTTCCGTCGAGGAGGAGCAGGCGCGGGCGGGCGGCGAGGGCGCGCGCGAGGGTGAGCCGCAGCGCCTCGTCTGGCGTGAGGGGAGCTCCGTGCGTCGCGACGCGCGTGTGCAGGCCCGCCGGGAAACGCTCGAGCGCTTCGTCGAGGAGCACGGCGCGGAGGGCCCGCCGCGCCTCCGCCGCGGACATGTCGCGGCCGGCGCGCACGTTGTCCAAGACGCTCCCGGCGAAGATCTCCGGCCCTCGCACCAGCTTCACCTCGTCGCGAAAGGCCCCGAGGGAAAGGTCGGTGAGGGGCACGCCGTCGACGCGGAGCGAAGGGTCGTCGGTGAGCCCGAACGCACGATCGAGCACCTCGGCGTCGCCGCGCAGGCTGCGAACGACGGCGACGCGCTCTCCGGACGCGGCGCAGCACGCTTGGCCGTGGATCGTGCAGGCGAGATCGAACGCGCCGTCGCCGTCGGGGGACGGCCCGCGCTCTTCGTACGTCTCGAGCTCCTCGATGTGCCCGAGCTTGTCGAGCGCGGCGGCGAGGTCGTACGACGTCTCCAGGTACTTCCCGAGCTTCGAGATCCCGGCGACCACGGTGTTGACCACGATCTCGGCCGCGACGAGCTGCCCGAGGGTGAGCTTCTGCTGAATGACGAGCGCCGCGCCGAGGCCGAGCACCGCCGCGCTCGCGAGCGTGTGGAGCGCGAGCACGCCCATCGTCTGGCGCAAGACGACACGAAAGTGCTTTCGGCGTGCGCCCACGTACGCGCGCAGCCGCTCGTCGAGCGTGTCGAGCGCGAACGCCTCCGCCGAGCGCGCGCGAAACGTGGTGCCGTGCCGCGCGAGCTCTTGAAGCCACGCGACGACGGCGTACTTCGCCTTCTATTCGTCGATTGAGGTCGTGACCCCGCCCGAGCCCAGGCCGAGCAGCACGAGCAAGAGACCTACGATCAGGACGGCGTCGAACGCGAGGAGGAGCGGGTGATAAAACGCGAGGAGCGCGAGGCCCACGACGAGCTGGAGCGCGATCGCGAGGCCATCGAGCAACAGCGCCGAGGCCGCCTTTTGCACGGTGAGGATGTCGAAGAAGCGGTTGAGCTGCTCCGGCCCGTGCTCACCACCGAACGCGTCGACCCGCGCGCGCGCCGTACGTCGCCCGATGCGAACGGCCGCGTGGACGAAGAGCCGCTCTTGCAGGGCCTCCACGAGCTTCACCTGCACGACCCGCATCGCGGACGAGAACGTCAGCGCCGCGAGCAGGACCACGGTCATGACGACGACCGGCTGGAGCAGCGTCCCCATCGCGATCGATCCGACGAGCGCCTGCGCGGTGACGGGGATCGCGAGCGCCGAGAGGCCGACGAGCACCCCATAAACCACGATGACCCCGATCTCTCCACGCTCGACCGAGACGAGCGCGCGCAGCCGGTCCCAAGGCGTGGCGTGGCCGTGGCCGTGGCCATGGTCGTCGTGGGGCGCAGCGCCTGGCTCGCTCGGCTCGAACGAAAAGAAGGTCGCTTCGTCGGAGGCGCGCGACAGGCCGAGGCGCTTCGCCGCCAAGTCCATCTCGAGCACGCTCGCTTCGCCGTCGACCCCCACGACCCGCGCGCGTGTCCCCTCCACGCCCTCGAACGAGACGAACGCGTCCTCGCCGACCAACGCGAAGAGCGGAGCGTCCGTCGCCGCGCTCTCCGCCGCTTCTCGAACGGGCAACGTGATGACGGCGACGCGGAGACCGAGCGCGGAAGATGCGCGCACCAGCCGCTGACGGGTCGTCCCGGTCGCGTCGAGGAGGGCATCGCGGACGGCGGCCGGCGTCGCGCCGTGGGGTGCACTTTGCGCCGCGCGTACGAGCAGTTGCTCCAGCCGCGCGGACGCGACCGCGACCGGCAGCGGCAGAGGGTTGCGCGCGCCGAGGTTGACGTCGCGGCTCGAGAGCGGAGGCGAGCCGACCATCCCGTTCACCATGGAGCCGAGGCCCTTCCGACCAACTTGGAGATGACGGCGGCGCTGAGGTCCGCGCGCGAAAACGGCTTCGGCAGCACAGTGGCGTCGAGCCCGGTCGCCTCGGCCTCGACCTCGGGTCCAGGGTAAGCCGTCATCAAGATCGCCGGCGTGGAGCGTTCGGTGCGCCGCAAACGTCGCAGCGCCTCGAGGCCGGTCATCCCCGGCATCCGGTTGTCGATGACGACCAAGTCGACGCCGTCCATCGCGTGTTGCCCGCCGTCGATCGATACGATCGCGTCGAGGAACGCGCGCCCGGACGCGGCGACCCGCACGCGGTAGCCGTCGGTCTCGAGCGTGTCGGCGACCACGGTCCGCATGGCTGCGTCGTCGTCGGCGACCAAGATGCGCGCGCGCCCGAAGCGCATCGATCGGACCGTGAGAGGCGCGTCGTCGTCGGGTTCCGGGAGGTCGAGAAAGGCGTCGCTCGGCGGCATGGTTTGGCCCTTTCGCGCACGTGGCGCGGGGGGCCGACTGCAGACGGCGTGCCGGGCGCGGTGGGGGAACGGGCCAAGCGAAATCTCGCTCGTTCGAGCGGCGTGGCGAGGGGCGCGCACGATCTTGCGACACGCGCTGCGTCGCGATTTGCAAAATGCGACACGGGCGGGAGAGGCAGAGCGAGAAGAAGGAGAGGGCAAGAGGATGCCCCCACTCGCCAGGGGAGAGAAAGACGGCGACACCGACGGGGCGCGCGGTCTCCCGAGGCCGCCGCGGCGCGCGCGATCTTCTTTCTCTCCCCTGTCGGTCTCCCCCAAAGATTTCGCTCAAAGCAGCGAAATCAGGGGGAGACGCAGAGCCCGCGCGCGTCGCGGGCGCTCGGGAGGGCCGGAGGCGCTCTGCGGTCTAACGCTGGAGCGACCGGCGATACTCACGCACTGCCGTGGTTTGGTCTTCGCGCTCGAGCAGGCTCGCGATCGCTTCGTGGTCGACACCCGGGAGAAGCTCACTCTGCGCCGCGCGTTCGTACGCTCCGTCGCGAAGTACGTTCGTCTCGATGCGGCCGTCTCGCCAGAGCCACACTTCGCGAATGCCGAGTCCGCGATAGACTTCCATCTTGTCGAGTAGGCCCGAAGTCCAAATGACCTCGAGCGCGAGGTCGGGGAGGGCGCGTGGCGATTCGCGAACGGCGCGGTGCGAGTAGGTCGACTTGGTGGTGCAAGTCGCGTCACCCGGCGGTGCGAGTGAGCTTACCGGGTGGTGCAAGTCGGCTTACTGGGTGGTGCAAGTCGCGAGCTGGGCGGTGCGAGTCGCCCTACTGGGCGGTGCAAGTCGGCTTACCGGGTCGTGCAAGTCGCGAGCTGGGCGGTGCGAGTCGCCTTACTGGCGGGTGCGAGTCGCACAAGTGCTCGACACTACTGGTTAAATGCGCGAATCGCCGCGAGCGTCCTCTGGTTTGAAGGGCCGGGCGAACCCCTCGATCCACTTGTAAAACCTGAAGTGAAGGGCCGAGAGCGGGGCGTCGCGCTCTGAGCCGTCTCCGCCGGCGTCCGAGGTTCCTCGCGGTGCCGTTGCTGGCGAAAGTAAGCCCCAGCAGACAAGAACGCGCTCGTCGCGAGGAGCGCAGCGCTCCTAGGGGACTCGATTGAGTGGCGCCCGCGCGACCTACGGTGCGGGCGACTGGCAAGTACCAAGGGCCGAGCACGTGCCGTTCGAGCAGAACCCGTCGCAGTCGGCGTCGGCGGAGCACGGCTTCGGAACGCACGTGCGGACCGCAGCGGTAGAGCACACGAGGTTTGCGCTGTTGCAAGCCGCGTCGGACGTGCACAACGGAGGACCGCAGACGCCCGATTCGACCTTGCAGTGACCCGCCGCGGAGCCTCCGCAGTTGCTGTCGTCTTTGCAGCGCGGCACACATCGAGTGCCATCGCAGCCCGCAGGAGGCAAACAGACGCCATCGGGTGCTCCGGCGTCGCCACCCGCGTCCGCGTCACCACCGCCGTCCGCGGCGGGCGGGGGGCCTGGCATAAATTGCCCAGGGGTGCACGCCGCGCCCAGCACGCACACGTCGCGAGGTGCGACCCCACAATTGACGCGACCGGGAAGATAACATTGTTGGCCAAGGCCGCACTCGGTGGCGGTGCGGCAGCTTCCTCCGGATTGCACCGCCGCGTCGCTGGCGTTGCCCGCGTCATCTGCGTCGGCCCCGACGGTCTTTCCGCTCGAGCATGCGACGAGGACGATGAGAAACGGGACTGCGGCGAGGCCGAACCTGATGGACGCGGCGAACGTGCGGTGATCGCTGAAGACCTGCATGGAGGTGCAGAAGAGCACCGACCGTGCCACCGGCTGGCACCGAGCTTTCTGCCGTAAAATCGCGGGTGCATGCCGTGTCATTCTGCGCCAGCCCCGCCGCCCGGTCCGGTCCACGTCGTCGCCCCGAGCTCAAGCGAAGAGGCCTCGAGCGTTTGGAGACATTCCGCGAGAGTCGAAGCCGGGGCGAAGCTCACGCGTATTCGCGCTAGCTTCTTCGGCGATTCAGGATCCGGCAATGAGAGACACGCTCTGAGCCGTCGTCGCGGCCGGGGTGCAAGGTGTCCGTCGTGTCCGTCGTGTCTCGCGAGCGACGTCCCGTTCTGACAAACCGCCGCTTCGCGAGAGCGCCACCGACTCCGGCCGTCATCTCCAAAAGGGCATACACTCCTCCGATGCCCGCCATCGACCTCACCGGGTTGCGCATCTCCTCCCCGTGCCCGGCCGATGACGACGTGCTCGTCCAGACTGACCGCGGGTACTCGTGCTCTGCGTGCCAGCGCGAGGTCGTCGACGTGTCACGCCATACCCAAGCCGAGGTGCGCGCGATCTTCGCCCACGCCGAAGCCACCGGGCAGCGCGTGTGCGTCGAGCTGCTCGTGCGCTCGGGCGACGGCGCGGTGCTCTACGCCGACGGGCACCTCGTCGCGCGGCGCGCAGAGCCGCGGCAGAAGCGCGTGCTGCCCATGCTCGCCGCGAGCCTCGCGCTCGCCGCGTGCACGCCTCGCGAGGAGACAAAGCCGGACACCACGTCCGACGCCGCGAGCTCCGCGCTCGTGGCGCCCTCGGTCGCGCTTGCGCCATCCGCGCCGTCCGCGCCGACGGTCCCGTCTACCGCGCCGTCCACCGTCGCACTCGCGACGTCCGCCTCGTCCGAGCCCATCGCTCGCGACGGCGGGTGCGCGGAGAGCCAAGCCGAGCCCGCGTCGAGCAACAAGGCAAAGGCGAAGGCAAATGTACCACCGCATCACCAGCAGCTACGCGGCGGGCCGATGCTGCTTGAGCCGCACAACGGCCCGAAGGAGCTGTGAGGGGGAAGGGGAGAGGAATCACGTCTGGGGCGGAGCGCGAAGAGGAGCGCCCTTTCCATGCGGGGCGGGGAAGCTCGGGGGCCCTCGGCGGGCACCCGGAGTGGCCGCCGCATCGTCCCGAAGAGCCGGCGAGCGCCTCGCGACCGTCGTGGGCAGACAGAGCACTGCGATTCACGCTCAGAGCGTCGTTCGCTCAAGGCGTAAACGTAATGCTCGTGGGCGGCCCGTCCTTCTCCCAACAGGTGATCTGACCATCCGCGAGAATCGCGCACATCGCGTTCCAGCCGCCCGCGACGGTTTTCAGCGGTCCGAGAGGGGAGCCCACGACGATAGGACGCAACTCGCCAACCCCAGGCGCGTCCGTGCAACGGAGTGCACCGCCGAACAGCCCGCACATCTCTGTGTACGCGGCCACCATGGAAGTGCCCGCAGCGAACCGCGTTGGCTCCGGACGGCCACAATAAGCGTCAGTCGACATCGAGCCCCAGCACACGGGCGGTCCATCGCGCCGCTCTGCGCAGTTGCAATTCAATCCACCCGTTAGCGCAGTTGCATCGGAGAGGCCCGCGACGGCGATCGGCTGGCGGCTACAGGCGTCGGCGCCCACACAAACGGGATGTGCTCCCTCGGGTGCGTCGTCGCCTAGCTGCCCGCCCAAAGCGCGCCCCCAACACTTCACCGAACCACTCGAATCTCGCGCGCAGGTGCTGAATTCACCGGCAGAAATCTCCACGATCCCGCCGAGTCCTGCGACCAGGATCGGGCTCTCGCTGCGTGCTCCCTCGAAGCCAGAACCCAGTTGTCCCGACACATTCTCTCCCCAGCACGAGACGGTGCCCCCGCGGAGAAGCGCGCACACGTGGGCTCCACCCGCCGAAATCTGAATCACGTCGGCGAGCCCCACCACGGCTTGCCCTTGGGCGCGGGTGTTGCGGGCAAAGAACCAGACGACCCGCCCGTCGCGAAGACGCGCGTAGACCTTGTGGTCCAAGAAGCTCGTCGACACGGCGATCTGAACTGCTCCGGATGCTCTCCCCACTTCGGTCACGGTATACGGTCGGTTATGCGTAAGCTCCCAGCAGCTTATGGTTCCCGCCTCACCAAGAGCGCACGCGCGACCTCCATTGACGGCGATTTGGGCAATCGCCTCCTTGGGGAGCTCGGAGCTCGTGCTGTTGCCCGTTGCGCTCGCGGCCGCGTCTGGGCCTCTGTTGGCAGCATCGAGGGTGGGCTCGGCCTCGGTTCGGCCGCCGCAACCCAGAGCCACGAGCAGTGGAAAATAACGCTTCATTCGCACACCCTGTACGCCTCGGGCCCCCTGCGTCTTGCTTCCGGGCGCCAACCGAGTGCAGCTTCGCGCCAATCACGCCGTTGGACGCATCCGGTGGCGCCAGGCGCTCGGGGTCTCCCCCGTTGCCTTGCGAAACATGACGCTGAAGTGCTGGGCCGAGTTGCACCCGACTTCGAGTGCGATCGCCGTCAGGGTCATGTCGCTCTCGGAGAGGAGCCGTTTTGCGATCCGGACGCGCGCAGCACTGGATTCGGCCCCAAAGCTCGTACCGAGTTCCGAAAGCCTTCGCTGCAAGCTTCGATCAGAGAGGCCAAGGGTTCGCGCAGCCGTGGCGACGGTTAGCTCTCCCGGTGCATTCTCGAGGAGCGCTTGAAGGCCATGGAGGAGCACATCGCGCTTCGCCAGCCGCTCGCGAAGCTCTTCGAGCGCGGTCACGGTGGCGGTGTCGACGACGCCGAGGAACTCGAGAGCAGAGGTGGTATTCGCGAAGAACTGCGCCGGGTACGGAATCGGCTGAACCAGCGGCAGACCGCCGAGGAACGCCCCCGTGAGGCCCTGCGGATGCACCCCGGCGATCCTCGTGAAGGACCGGCCCAGGTCGGACTCGTGGCGTGCGTAGAAGTCGTAGAGCGTTACGAACGACTCTCGATCGAACGATTGGATGCACGACAGATCCAAGTACGTGAGCCGATGCGACCCGTGCCGCTGCACCTCTTCGAGAACCAGGTCGAGGTACTCGCGAAGGTTGGAGTCGGACACGCAACCCCAGAAGATGCCGCCGACGAAGCCTTCAATCGGTGAAAAGCGCGCCCACGTGCGCCCCTCGTAGAACTGTCCCGCCGGGCGACGCAGATATGCTTCTCTAGTCGTCGCTCGCTCGAGCATCGCACGGACGTAGCACGGATCCCTGCCTGGGCACGTCGAGCAAGGGGGACCCGCCGACGCCGCGCGCGACACGCCGTCGAACTATACGGATTTAATGCCTTTTCCGCCCCACGACTACGCCAAAAGCGACGTCCTGGGATGGGATAGGGCGGTGATCGCTGGCGCGGCGGCGGGCCGCACTTCTCCTCGAGCCGAGCGACGCTGACGGGGAGGCCTCCCGGGCGGCGGATCAGCGGGCGAGGGTGCGCGCGCGCACGAGGCGTGGATCGTCGAGGTCGAGCTTCAGCTTCTTGGCGAGCTCGATGAGGCGCGCCCACTGCGTGTTCCACACCTTGGGCCGTTCGCCGGCGAGCCACGCATTTGCGGTGCGCCAAAGCTGCGCGCGTGTGGCTCCCAAGCGATGCCAGCGGGCCATGGGGCGCCGCAGAACCCAGTCCCTAGGGCTCGGGACACGTGCAGCTCATCCAGTTCAACGACGCAGCGCGAAGGCGCGCCAAGCGGTCATGACCTCCGTTCCGCGTCGGAGCATCCTCCGACCATCGCAAAAAAGCAACGGAGCCCCGGGCGGGTTGTACGCCCCGACCCATGAGAGGTACGGAACCATCGTCAACGACGCATAGCGGAGCCACGGGACCGGGGCGAGAAAGCCAAGAAGCATACAGAGCCGTGGGGTGCTCGAGTCTACGGCTGAGCAAACGTCCGCACGTTGTTGTCCTCGGCGAGCTCCGCGATCCGGCTGCGTGGATCGACCTCCGCCACGATCTTGTCCACCGGCCCGGTTTCCACGGAGACTTCCATGAACGACTGTCCCGGTCCGATACGCAGCCCCTTCGGGGCACCCGGCCCCGCGCCCGAAGAGAATGCGCTGATGCGACCCTCGGCTCCGTAGCGCGTCCTCAATTCGATCTCGTCGTAGAGAACGTCGCCGCACCCGATGTTTTGTACGGTCACCGAGACCTTCGCTCCACCGTCGCCGTCCGGGTCCACACGAATCTCGCTCACCGTCAGGTCGGGAAGGGTGGCCTGCCCGGCGCAAGCCGTGGGCGCCTCCTCCGGCGATTCGCCGCCCGAACCGCAACCCGCGATCCAAGGGATTGAGAGAGAAATCGCAAGCAATCCGAGAGCGAAACGTACCATCGTCGTCCACCTGTCTTGGGCTCGGGTTCAGCAAAGTGCCTCCCCCACGTACTTGGAACGTCGCGACGCGGTGTGATGCACGATGCGCCCACGCCCACGCACCCAGCGCAGAGCGCAGAGCGCACGCGCTTTCGAGCGCCGAAGCACTCCGTCCCGGGCCGTTGGTGCCCGCGCGGCCCGTTCGGACTAAGGCGGCGCGGGCGTGGTGGAGGGCGGCAGTCACGGCGACCCACGAAGAGGAAGCAACGAGCGGCGGCGGAACAACGCGACGTCGAAACAAATGTCACATCACGGAAGCCGCTCATGTGCCAGAGCCAGGGGGTACCCGCCGGCGATGAAGGTGATCGAGCGCTTGTCCAAGGGGAAACTGGGGCTTGGGCCAACGGACAAGCACGTCGAGGTCGTGAAGCGCCCGGCCGATCCCGCTGATCGGCTCGTGACTACCATCGCGTCCGAACGGGACGCCAACGGCCACAGACCCGTGTGCCGCTGATGCGCCTCCGCATACTCTCGGGGCCCAACGCTGGCGCGACTTTGTCCTCCGCGTGCGATGGCGTCGTTATCGGCACCAGCGAGACCGCCGCCGCCGTGCTGAATGCCCCCGCCTTCTCGCGAGCTCGCTCGAACGCGTTGCGCTGCCCTCGCCTCGCGGTATCGCGGCGACCACGCGTCGGGCGCGCTGAGCGCGTCACGCGGACCGATGGATCAGCGGGCCGATTCGAGACGCTCGACTGGCCGATCGTCGCTCGATTGGTAGTGCGCTGACGGCAAGCAGGTCGTCGTGCGCGACAACGAGGACGCATTGCGCGGCCGCTTTCTCCGGTGCAGAATTCGTTGGTTAGCTGAGCGACCGGAAGACCCGAAGATTGCAACGGCCCGGAGGGCGAGCCTGCAACCTGCACCAGCGGCCCGAGAAGAAGGGCACTTCATCGGGGCCGCGCCACGACCGCACGATGACAAAGAAGACCTTCTGGGACGAACCCTACCAACACACGCATGATACCACCGTCACGTCAGTGGTCGGCGACGACGTCACGCTCGACTCGACCATTTTCTTCGCGATGTCGGGCGGACAGGAGAGTGATCACGGCACGATCGGCGACTCGCGGGTCGTCGCAGCGCGGAAGGAAGGCCTCGAAATCATCTACACGCTGGCGAGTGACCATGGGCTCACCGTTGGGCAGCACGTCCGCATCGAGATCGATTGGGCGCGCCGGAACCGCCTCATGCGCCTTCACTTCGCTGCGGAGCTCGTGCTCGAGCTCCTCGTGCGCGAGCTCGCCTGCGTCGACAAGGTCGGCGCTCACATTGCTCCGCACAAGGCGAGGGTCGACTTCGCTTGGTCTTGCAATATCGCGCCCCTCTTGCCGCGAATCAGCACCGCTGCAAACTCCATCATCGCGTCCGACCTCGAGATCCGGACGGGCTTCGATGACCGGGTCGCTGAGCGGCGCTTTTGGGAGGTTCAAGGCTTCGCTCGGGTGCCGTGTGGCGGAACGCACGTCCGACGAACGAGCGAGGTCGGTGCGATCCGACTTCGCCGGGAGAACATCGGACGAGGGAAGGAGCGCGTCGAAATATTTCTGGAGGACGTCGGCGAACGCGGATTCCATACGGCCACTTCGCGAGCGCAAACTTGAGCCGTCAAGGTCATCGCGAACTGCCGCAGACCCGAATCGTCGTACTTGACGCTGCCGGATCGACTACCGAACATGTCTGGGAGCGCGCGTCGACTCCGTGCTGGCTGCGCGCGCACTCAGCCCTCAGCGCGAAAGCGATCGATTCGGTCATCCGCAGATCGGGTCTGAGCCGCTAAGGACACCGGGCGAACCGAATGGAACCGCCGCCGAACGTGTTGTCGCTCTCGTTGGTCTCCGGCACCGCCGCTCCGATGTCGACCCGCAAGGAGTAGGGGTGCGGAGTGTCCTTTGGGAGTGCCCCGATGTCGAGGTTGGCCAGGACATAGGTTCGCGTCGTCCCGTCCCCGATACCGCCAGGTATCGATGCGACGAACGTACTCGCCTCCACCGGCAGCGGATTGACGATTTTGAAGAAGTTGCTGAAGTTCGTCGCGGCGCCCGCCGCGATGCTCGAACTGTAGATCGCGTTCCTGAGCTTGTAGGTGACAGTAATCTTTCCGTCTATCGTGCATGGAATGCGCACGTCGTCGGTGGGCTCGGCGAACACGGAGCCAGAGCCTCCCGCGAGCGCTCGCCAGCTGAACTGGAGAACGCGCCGAAAGCTCGGGGTACCCCCGATCCGCGGGAGGACCTGCGACATGTCGCCGACGTGAAGGTTAACCGGACCTCCAACAGCGAGCGCCTCCACTCCTTCGTCGGCAAGCTCCTCGTCGCCAGCGGAACCGCCGCAGGCAGCAACCAAAAGGAGGAACGCACCACAAAACGCCCGATGATGGCTCATGACAGACTGAATCTCCAAGCACGCGTGAAGGGCGGCTCCGCCCGGGCAAGAATCCCCCGGGCGGGCCCGATGTGGGGTACCGACCCTTTGGAACTCCTGGCGCCGATGTGATGCACGGGAAAGTGTGCGAGCTGTCGAGGGAGTGCGAGGCCCGGCGGTCCGGTCTCCGGCTCCCAACGCGCCACTGACCGAGGAGTCCACGGTGTGCGACGTCGCACTCGCCGACGCGGCCTTCGTCGTGAGTGAGCCTCACGCAAACGAAGTGGGGTCGAACCGCACGATCGCAGAACAGCGGCCACGAGCGCAAAGGCGTCGGCCGCACGCGGTCGCAGGACTTTCGGTGCATCACCTTGTTCCGACATGTGCCAGGCACTCGAGGCACAATCCACTATGCGGCGCTCCCCGTACGACCTCGATTCTTCCCCGTCTGCAGCTCAACCTTGTCGCGCGTTATGTGGACTTCCGAACGAAGAGTCGAAGTCGACGCCAACGAAGCTATCGAGAGCCATTTGTCGTGTCTTCGACTCGTTTCCCGTTCTCCTTACGGAGCGGCTCCTTCTTAGGCAAATGCAGGAATGCGACGCAGCGGCACTCTTTCGCATATGCAGTGATCGCGACTGGCTCAAACGCTGGGGATCCACCGTCCACGAAACCAAAGAAGACTCCCGTCGCACCATCGAACGCCTGCTGGAGTCTTACCGCGAGGGCCGAGAGCTTCGATGGGGGATCTGTCTTCGCAGCGACGGGTCGATGATAGGAGCCGCTGGCTTCCTTCGGTTCGTCCCGGAGCACTTCCGCGGCGAAATCAGCTACGAGCAGGCGAAGGGCTGGTGCGGAAAAGGGTACATGACCGAAGCGCTGCGAGCGATTGTCCGCTTCGGTTTCGAGCACGTCGGATTGCATACGATCGAGGCCGGCATCGATCCGGAACACGCAGCCTCTATCAATGTAGCGGAGCGCCTCGGGATGAAGCGTGAAGGGTTCTTGCGCGAAAACTACTTTTTCGAAGGGCGGTTCTACGACACGCTCTTGTATTCACTCATCGGGGGCGTCAGTGCTGCGTAGGCCATCTCGCGTCTGGGGCTCGCGGTGACGGAACAACCCAAGCCTGCCGAACGATTCTTCGTGCATCGCGCGCGTGCCGAAGGCGAGGCGAGTTCGGTTGTGAATCGCGATCAGGCGTTCTCTTTCGAGGTCTTGCATGACCCCCGGTTACTCCTGGAGTCGTATCGGCTTCGGTACGCTGTCTACGACCTGCTCGGCTACCTTCGCGCGCCATGCGCCACTGGGCTCGAGATCGACGAATACGACCGGTACTCCGTTCCGTTCGGAGCGATCTCGAAGGCCTCGGGCGAGCTCGTTGGAACGCTGCGCTTGGTGACCGACCATACCCAGTCTTATCATTCTCAATCGATGGGGAGCATCCTGGCTGAGCACGGAGATGCTGACCTGATGGAGCGTTCGTCGAAACGGCGTGCACGACCTCTTCCTTCACTCTTCTCTGCTGAGGTTACAAGCTTGGTGACCTCGCGGTCGCTGGTCTCACGGCGAGGACACGAGCGGAAGACGCCGTGCATCTACGAGATGAGCAGGATGATCGTTCGTCCCGATCTGAGGGGGATTGGTGTCTCGAGAGGCATGATGGACCTCGGTCTAGCGCATGCGCAGGCTCACGGGTATCCCCTCCTCGTAGGCTCGTGCGTTCCGGAGCATCTGTCTCTCTACGCGAAGTACGGGTTCGAGAGGCTCCCGCGGAGCCAAACATTCGAGAGCGACGTCGTGGGCCAACTGGCGAACACGGTCGTTTGTGACACGACGGCCCTTCCGTCTCCGACCGACGCCCGTGTCGCCGAGCTCCGTCGGGAGCTGCAAGGCCGAATGAAGCGGTGATGGGCGCGCAGTACGCAATCCGTCTTCTGGGCTCCCCGTGCGAGGGCTCACAGTCTTTCGGCCCCGGCAGTCCTTGCGCTCAGAAAGTATGGAATCGTTTAGGATAGGTGCACATTGATGGAAATATTGCTCTTGACGGATTTTTGCGACATTGAGGCGCAGCAGCTCGAAGATGCCTTGCGTCAGCATCTTCTGCTTTCGCCGTTCTTCACGCACGACTTCGAGCCGGTCGGTGTGGACGACGTCCGCGAGCACTACCTGCGCTTCCTGAAGATGAGCGCCGACTACGTCGCGTTGACAGTCTCGATGCTCCGGTCCGCGGCGGACGCGCTGCGCGAGGGCGATGCCGAGGATCGCGCCTGGAGCGAGGTTTTGCTCGGTTACGCGACCGATGAGACCGAGACCGACGGCGACGCGAGCTATGACCATCACGTCTGGGCCACGAACGACATGGCCGCCCTCGGGGCTGATCGTGCGTGGATAGACGCCCCATCGCACCCTAGCGTCGCCCAGTACGGTCGGTACTTCATCGACGGGGCGGTTCAGCATCCGTATGCCGTGCTCGGAGTGAAGGGCGTGCTCGAGCACCTGTCCATCCGCGTGTGCGACGACTTCGTTCGTGGGGTCATCGAAAGCGGAATCCCGAACGGTGAAAATGCGACGAGCTTTCTTCACCATCACGGCGTGCTCGACGTTGACCATGTGCGCGCGGGAGACAAGAACCTCGAGCAGCTCCGCAGCCAGGCCAAGCGGGCCCAGGCCCCCCTGTGCCAATGAGGCGTGAGACAGCTCCTTCCTGATATCTCTGTACCGATGGGCGGAGGAACTCTCTCAAGAAAATGCCAAAACCACCCGTAACTCCCGGTGCTGCTCGGTCTGCCAACGGCACCGCTGGAGATCCCACCCCGGACACCGAGGCGGTGCACCTCTCCCTCGAGGTTACCCCCCGGAAGTCCCGCCGTCGGTTCACAGCGGCGGAGAAGGTTCGCCTGCTGAAGGCCGCCGACGCCGCGATAGCAAGCGGCGAGCGCGGAGCGCTCGAGGCGTTCATGCGCAAGGAGGGCCTTTACAGCTCGCACCTCGCGAGCTGGCGGGCGACCCTGGCGGCGCAGGGCGCGCAGGGCCTGGCGGCGAAGAAGCCCGGCAGGAAGCCGAAGCTCGACAGCACCGCGCGCCAGCTCCTTACGGCCCACAAGGAGAATGCGCGCCTCAAACACAAGTTGGCAGTCGCCAACGCAGTCATCGGCCTCCAAAAAAAGCCCATCAGGTATTGGGCTTGACGCTCCCGGACCTGGGGGAGCTCGAAGAGCCCGAGGAGAGCTGATGGCCCTCATAGCCTCGCGAGACACCGCGCTCGTTCCGCTGTCGGTCGCGTGCGCGGCCCTAGGCATGAGCCGCGCGACGCACCATCGTCAGGGAAAACCAGCCGCCGCCGACGCGCGCACGGCAACGCGCCGTCGAGCGCCCAATCACCGTCGCCTTTCGGAGGTCGAGCGCCAGCGAATCCTGGATACGCTTCACCTTACGGAATATGCCGATCAGCCGCCCGCCGAGGTGTATGCGTCGCTCCTCGGCAAAGGCACTTTCATTGGCTCGATTCGCACGATGTACCGCGTGCTCAAGGAAGCCGGCGAGACGCGCGAGCGCAGAAATCAGCGGCCCCCGCACGCCTACGCTAAGCCTTCGCTCACCGCGACGGCGCCGAATCAAATCTGGACGTGGGACATCACCAAGCTCGCGACAATGAAAAAGGGCGTCTTCCTGATGGCCTATGTCATTGTCGATCTTTTTAGTCGCTATGTCGTTGGATGGATGGTAGCAAATGCGGAGTCGCAGGTCTGGGCGACGAAGCTCTTCGCCGAAACCATCGCCCGTCACGGAATCGAGCCTGGCCTCTGCGTCCATTCGGACCGCGGCGCGACGATGAAGAGCGACACACTCGCCCAACTCTTTGCCACGCTCGGCGTCACCCGGAGCTTCAACCGGCCGCACGTCTCGAACGACAACCCTTTCAGCGAGGCGCAATTCCGAACGCTCAAGTACCAACCCGACTACCCCGGCAGATTCCAGGGAGAGCATGACGCCAAAAGCTACCTGACGAGCTTCTTCGACTGGCATAACAACGAGCACCATCACTCGGGCCTCGCGCTCTTCACGCCGGCCGACGTCTTCCTCAAGCGCGTCGAGCAGACCACCGTCATCCGCCAGCGCGCGCTCGACGAGGCCTACGCGCTCCACCCTGAGCGCTTCCCGAACGGCCCGCCTCGTGTCCCTAAGCCGCCCGCTCAGGTCCACATCAAGCCGCTCACCAGCGAGGTGTTGACCATGGCCGTCGTACTCGACGATGAGCCCGCGCGAGGCCCCGACGCCCCGCCTCTCGTCGACCCCGCGCAACACCGACCCTCCCCTCGCGACCATCGCGTCGAGCCACCCGTACTCGCCTCGAACGCTCCATAGAACTCACGCACCCGCTGTCTCATCCGCGTTGACACGTACCGGGCGCTCGAGGGGGCGTACGTCGCCGGCGGAGCGTATCGAACCTTCTTGCGGGTCGCGATGTAGCCCGCATCGCCCGCCGCAGGTTCGCGTCGTCCATTTGGATGTAGGGCAACTGGCGCGAGTGTCCGCGCCAAACCGCCACGACCTGTTCCAACCAAGGAAGGCGCCGCGCGTGGTCACGCACACCGCGATGGCGTCACGGCGTTAAGGAACACAGCGAGGACAAGATGAGGCGTCTTTTTAAACAGGGGTCGGTCGTGGCGGGCAGGGCTTGGTGGGTGCTCGGTCTCTCTCTCTTGGGAGGCTGCATCGACGCCCCTGCAGCGGACAAGGCCGGTAGGGGCCGGGGCACGTGGTTAGACCCCATCGTGCTTCGGCGCGACAACCCTGCGCTCGGTGGGCAAGTTCAGGTCACAGGGAGCGCCGTGAAGGGGCGGCTAGGGTCCGATGGCACGACCCTCTCTACCGCCAAGTGGGAGGGGGCCGAAGGGTATCTCGAGGTGAAGGAGCTTCGCGCGGACAACTCGCTGTACGCCACGTACAAGACCCCGCTCCTTCCTCGGGAGACCTTCGATTCGCCAGGTACGGCCAAGTTCGGAACCCGCGGCATCACGATGGTCCACGGGAACAAGTACGCTGCGCGCGCGGTCGGCACTGGGGCCGGAAACAGCGGCCAGGCGACCGATACGACGCACTACAAGCTCGCTGACGACGTGCTGGTCGTACCGCTGGTTGTCGTCAACTGGATACCACGCGGGCAGGGCGACTTCATGGGCACGCGCGTCGCCGGCATGTTCGACTTCTACCCGGCGGTCGCTTCGTACCCGGTTACATTCCCGAACACGTGGCGAGCGGGCTACCCGAAGGTAGTGCCTAGCTTGACGCCTACGCTCTTCCAGGCCGACCTCACGGCGGCGAACTACAAGAACGGGAGCACGACGCTCGAGCGCTACAATCCATCCTACGGTGGCGCAACTCCAGACGATGTGTTCGCGGGATGTGGCGTTCAGTTTCAGGTAATCGCACGCGTCGACGTAAGCGAGCCGGTCGGGTTTCGGCCTGGCGAGCGATGCAACGATCAAGCGGAGAATTTACCCGAGAGCTCAGCTTTGACAGCAGCATGGAACAACAGTCCTATCGCGCAGTACATCTCACGAGTTGTCCAGCCGTTGACTGTGGGATACGCGAACTACGGGTGCGGCTATTGGAACGGTATGTACCACCCGAGTGGCGTCGAGATTGACGTCGGGCGAGCCCCGAACATTCTTGCCCACGAGCTCGGGCACCACTTCGGTGGTCCAGATGTCCCTAACCACCAGCGCGATCGCGAGCACGACCGCGACCCCGGGAACCTACTCCATGCGTCGTACTCCGGGACCAAGCTCACGCCCGGTCAATGCTCCGCGGCGCGGAGTAAGGCCGCCGACTACTCGGCGCGCTACGACGAGTACAGCCGGGTGACGGGTCGCACCTATACGACCACGCCTCCGGCGGATATCTGGGCAGCATCAGGAAGTGCAGGAGGCGACGGCGGCTTCTCGCCCGCGAGCGGACCGATTGACCTTGACGGGGAAGTCTGCTGCGTGCGGCCGGGAACGTCAACGCCAGTTTTCGTGTCGCGGCTGGCGTGTGTGGCGCAAGGAGGCCGCCTGTGTCCGGTCGGGACCCCTCGCTGACGAAGTCGTGAGTGCACATCGCGGCGCCGGTCCCGACGCCTGCGAGTCGGAGGTAAACGGCGCCGCGTGCGTACCGAGCTACGAACGAGCGCATCTGGACAGAACGCAGTCTGCAGGCCGCAGAAGAAGAGCCGCGTCACTCGCGTCCCTCGGCTCGAATGACTTGAGCGCGCGCGCGACCGTTGAAGCTGTTTCCGTCAGGGTGGTATTTTCGCCGAGTACGACCTGATTGTTGTGTAACCGTTTGAGAGATCCTATGCCCAAGCGTAAGTCGGTTCCATCGAGACCGGGACCTTTCCGCATACCTGTCCGCCGCATGGAACAAGCCTCCCGCGCGGACATTCGAGACCTTCTTCGAGTGAAGGAGCCGGTGGTTGTCGCGGCCGGCGGTGTCGCCGGCTGGGCCGTTCCCGAGTGGTCCCCAGACGGGCTGCGCGATTCACACGGCGACTGTGTGGTTCGTGCCGTCGTTCATGCGCCCAACGGCGCGCCCTGGGCGCACTCCGCTGTCGACCACGTGCGCAAGCTGAGGCTGCGCGACTACGTTGCTTTTCTTCGATCGAAAGAGCGAGACGCGCCGTGTTACATGGCGCTTGAGCCCATCGCTCATTTGCCGGGGCTCCGCGACGCAGCGAACATGGAAAGCCTCGCCCCGGACCCCAGCCCCGAGGTCAAGTTATCGATCGGTTCCGACCGCGTCCAAATTGGCCTGCACTTCGACTACGAAGACAACATCTTTGCCCAGGTGTACGGTCAGAAGCGGTTTTGCTTGGTGTCGCCTCGGCATTCGCATTTGGTGTACCCGAGCGACCACAACGTGACTCAGAGCGAGCTCAATGATGCGAGTGAGCCGGATTTGTCGCGGTTTCCACTTTTCGGTCAGGCGACGGTCATCGAGGGCATCATCGGCCCAGGCGAGCTGTTGGTTCTTCCACGCACCTGGTGGCATCATTTTCACTCGATAGACGAGACGATCTCGCTCGCATGCTTCTTCGGCAGCGCGAGCTTCGTCAGCGAGCTTGCGCCAATCATGGGGCAGCTCGGGCCGGGCTATTTGGTGAATGTGGCCAAGCAGCTCGTTGTTCACGGGCTCCTGGGGAGGAAGGAAGCGGGCAAGCTCTACAGCCATCCTCCGAATGGGCTCGTTCTCTATCGGTCCATCGTGCGCGCGTTGAAGGGGCAGTCCGACAGAACCGTTGGCTCCTTCTTCGACGCCGACCCCGATTGAAGGTCGACTTTGCGCTCGTCGCCGTGGAGGAACGCCGGCCGCACAACTCCTCAGATACGGGGGGTTGCCTGAGCATCGAGTCTGGAGCGGCTGCTACTGCCTTCATCCGTAACATCGCTCGCATAGGCAGCCACGGTTATGTTGCTTTCAATTTGAATAGAGTCGTCGGCCTCGTCGGGGTCGTCCAGACGAAAGGAGTGATATCGATGTTCGCCCGTTCTGTATGCTTGTCAATGTCTGTCGTGGTGTTTGGCGTGGCTTGCGTTGGTGCGGAAGGCATGGAGCCGGAGGGCGGGGAGGTGTACCCAGTCGGGAGCGGTGGTGTAGCGCCGGCGTCCTACGGGCTTCCGTCACGCCAGACACGATGCCTCTTTCGGCCAGTCCTTCCAGACCTTGTCGTTGCGGGTCATTCTTTGGTTCCTGTCGCGGATGAATGGCGCGTGACGGTGACGCTAAAGAACATCGGCTGTGGGCCTGCTCGCTACGGGGCGTTTGCTCTCAGTCATTCTCTGGTGGTAGGCGGTCGCGTCTACGGCGGTCGGTGGCTGCCGACCAGTGAAGCCGGGGACCCCGCTGGTGATGTGCCGGTCGATGGGAGCCAGGTCTTCTCGATGGTTATGGGTCGACCGTTGGTTGAGATGTTGGGTCGGGGTGGGGTGTGGCGCGTCGAGGTGGATCCTACAAACCATACGGCCGAGCTCGACGAGGCGAACAACGTGTCCGTGTTCGCGAATTGAGGTGTATCACTGGGGAGTCAGGATGACTGGGATCGCCCAAAGCGGAACGAAGGTAAATCGTCGCGGTGGCAGCGTGTCGTAGAGGGCGCGGCGCTTGCCGCAGCCGGAGCAGAAGGCTCGCGCGCCTTTGCGCGGTCGGACCTCGACCACGATAGTGCGAGCATCGCCCACGCCGCGCTCGTGAACCTTGCCGTAGACGAATCCGGCGTGCGGATAAACCCGACGGAGAATAGGCTGAAGCTGCATCGTGCTCGGACCTGGTGTGCAACCTTGCTACTTGCACGATGCACGTTTCCTGGCGCGCAGACGTCAGACGTCAATCGGATGGGATCCGGGCCAGCGGGCCGGTGAGGCGCGAAGTCCCGCGGCCTCTTGCGTCACTACACTCGAGAGCCGTGCCGCGGCCGATGCTGTCACGCCCACTGATTCTCCGGAGGAAAAAAAAGGATAGCCGCCGTTCTTCGCGAAGAAACGGCGGCTCGCGAACATTGAATCAGGCGACTTCGTCAGTTCGGGTAGAGCGATACGTTGTTGCTCTCGTTGAGCTCCGGAGTCTGCCTCTGCGGGTCCACTTCGACGCGCCAGGTGCCGCCCCAGCTCCGCACGCGCGATAGAGAATTGCCGAGCAGCATGGTAAACGTTTGGGTGCCGTCGACTGGAATATCTCCCGCGGGCGTCCCCGCCCCGCTCGACGGAGTCCAGCCTCCGCCGTACACGCTGCTGCCCAAGAGCGAATGCGCGAAGGCGTACGTGCGACCCAACGCCGGCGCACAGCCGATGTTCTTGAGCGTCACCGTCACGCGCGTATCGCCATCCACGCCCACGACGCTGTACCCCGACACCACGAGATCTGGGAGGGCCGGCTGAAGAAGACACCGAAGATGCCGCGGCGGGACTTGATAGCTACTGAGCTCAGCGGCCTCGCCGCCGTCCGGAAGGGACTCGGCGACAACGGAAGTTCCTTCGCCGTCAGGTGCCTCGTCTGTAGGCGCGGCGCAGGCCGCGACGGTGAACAAAACGGGGAAAGTAAACAAGATGCGAGGAAAACGAAGTAGCATTGATGGTTCCTTTTGACTGTGAAGCAGCCGCGCCCGTCGAGCTGGACACGGGCAATCCGGATGCAGGGTGACTGCGTTCGCTGTAACCTTTCTGGAACAACGGTTCATTGGGTGATGCGGAGCCTTTGCTCTCATTTCCGTACACCCAAGTCTGGCGCGCGAGTCTGCGATGGTCGGTCATTGCACCCCTCGCCGCTGGGAGCGACCGTCAGCTCGACAGCCGATTTTGCTGACGTGACCTTCCGATGTCGAAAGCCAGTGCATCACCCGCCGATGATCCGTTCCTAGACTCGGGAGTCTCCTGGGTCGCGCTGCGTGCTTCCGCACAAATTATCTCGACCAGACCAACCGAGAGGATTGTATGTTCTATCGACGTTTTCATAGCAAGGTAGCGGGCGTCGCGATCCTTCCACTTGTTCTTGTGTTTGCTGGGTGTATCGACGCACCGGCTGATGAAACGACTGGGAGCGGTACGGGGACGTGGCTTCACCCTACAGTGCTTAAGCGCGACAACCCGGCTCTCGGGGGTCGAATCGTGGTGACCGGTACGGACGTGAAGGGGGTCGTGGGGAGTGACCGAACGACGTTGTCGACGGCCAAATGGGAAAAGGCTGAGGGTTACCTCGAGATGAAGGAGTTGCGTGCCGACAATTCCTTGTTTGCGACGTTCAAGTCGCCTCTTCTTCCTCGCGAAGACTTCAGCGCCCCGGGGCCAGTGAACTTCGGCTCGCGCGCGACTGCGATAGTTCACGGGAACAAATACGCAGTGCGCGCGGTAGGCTGGGGAACGGGCAACGGAACTCAAGTGACGGAGACGACCCACTACGCGCTATCGGACGATGTCCTGGTGGTCCCGGTCCTGGTCGTGAACTGGATCGCACGAGGCTCGCGCTCGGACAGCAGTCTCGACTCGTTCATCTCCGGTCTTTTTGACTATTACCCCACCACTGCCGACTACCCTTCGCTCTACCCTAACTCGTGGAGACCGGGCTACCCCAGGGTCATTCGTCCTCGAACGGGAACGCTGGGAATCCTCAATGCTACGAGTTTTCGCAACGGGTCCTCCACGATCGAGTCCTTCAAGCCTACGATGATGGGGACGCCCCCTGACGACATTTTTGCCACGTGTGGAATTCAGTTTCAAGTGGTTGAGCAGATTACGGCACGAGAGCCTGAGGGCTATGTTGCCGGAGAGCGTTGCAACGAACAGCAAGATAACCTGCCGAACCCAAATGCGGTGCTCACCGCGGCTCGTGGCGATAATCCACGTACCCACTACATCAACTACACGCTAAATCCAATTCGTGCGGCGTTCGCGAACTTTGACTGCCACTACTGGGCTGGACACACGACCGGCGCGCGTGGCATCGAGGTGGACCGCGGTGGGAACCCAAGAGTGGTCGCGCACGAGCTTCTTCACCTCCTCGGCCATCCGAATCACGATCGAAGAGACCCAAGCCTTCTTATTCATTTTAGCTATAGCGGCACCAGGATTACTCCTGGCCAATGCGAGACTGCCCGCACCTGGGCCCGCGACTACTCAGCCCGCTACGACGAATACAACCGCGTTGCCGGACGCACGTACTCGACTACGCCGGCGGTTGACATTTGGTCACAGGGTCCGACCATGCCCGAAGACGGTGGCTTTGGCTCACCGGAGATGCCTTCTGATCTCGACCGCCATGTCTGCTGCAAGAACAGCAACGACGAGGGATGGGTCGGGATGACAGCTCTCGCCTGCGCAGCTCAAGGGCGTAGGGAAGTGAGATGCCCCATGAACGTTCCGCGCTGACTACGTTGACGTGTAGGCGGGTAGCTGCAGAATGCGGATGCTCGCCACGTCCCGGCGCTCGTTGGGTGAGGGCGGCAAGATGAGATGAGTAAGGTGTCCGGCGGGACGACGAAGCTCCTGTGCCTTTTACGCAGCCTCGTACATGGTGGCCTGCTGTAGCGTGCCGAGTCGCCTAGTACCTCGACACAGGGGAGATGACCGTATTCATGCCGCGGCCCGATTGCCCCGTTGCGGTGCGGGCATCGGATAGGCCGAACCGAGCTTCGCGCGCGCTCGGTCGATCGTGAAGAGCCACGTTATTCCCGCTTTTTCACGATTGCGCCGTCGCTCCCACGCCTTCACCTCCTTCACGAGGATTTCTTTGGCCGGGATGCGACGGTCGAGGCACTGCGACACCATCACGCCGATTTCGATCTCGACCATATTGAGCCAGCTCGCGTGCTTTGGGGTGTAGTGGATTTCGAGTCGCCGCACGATCCGACGGGCCTCCGCGGCATCGAAGGTCTCGTAGAGCGCGGCTGCGGTGTGCGTCGAAAGATTGTCCATCACCACCCGGACGCACTCTGCATTTGGGTAGTGCACGTCGACGAGCTCGCGCATGCAATGGGCGAAGTCGGCGCTGGCACGGCGGTCCGTCACCTTGGCGTGGCGCCAAGGCCTATTCACGTCGACGAACATGAAAATGTTCGCCGTGCCGTTGCGAACGTACTCGTAGTCGTACCTCGCCCGCTTTCCGGGCTTCGCCGCGACAGGCACGCGAGCCTCGCCGATGAGCTGTCGAGGAGTCTCATCAAAGCAGACGACAGGCCGCTTCTCGTCCGGCTCTTCGGCCTAGAGGTCGAGGACATCCTCCATTCGCGCGACGAATTCGGCGTCAACCTTGGGGATGCACCACATCTTCTTGTGCCACGGTTTGAGCTGATTTTCCGCGAGTCGACGACGAACCGTCTCCGTCGACAGAGACTTGTGGCTCGTCAGGCGAACCATCTCACCCGCAAGCAATTCGAGCGTCCAACGCGCGCGACCGCCGGGTGGTGCCGCGCAGGCCGTCGCGATCAATAGCGCCTCCTCCTTCGCCGCAAGCTTCCTGTCCGCGCCCGGGCGCGGCTCTTCACTCAGCGCCGCTTCGAAGCCCCCCTCGACGAAGCGACGCTTCGTCCGATACACCGTCGACGCGCCCACTGAGAGGCTCTTGACGATCGCCACGTCGCTCGTTCCCTTTTCCGCGGCGAGCAGGATCTGCGCGCGCCGCAGCCGACGAAACCCACCCTTGCCGGCTTGGATGGCGACTCGAAGCGTCTCCCGTTCCTCCGACGTCAGCGTGATGCGGTACCGTACGGTCATGATGGCTCCTTTCGAACCATCGATCATGGGAACGTTCGCTTGTCGATCCTCAAATCCGAGTCGCGCTTCACTGAGAAACAGGGCCAGTACCTGGCGTTCATCTACACGTACGCGCTCGTCAACCGCCGGCAGCCGGCCGAGGCCGACATGCAGGCTTTCTTCGGCGTGACCCCGCCGTCCGTCCACCGAATGGTCGTGGAGCTCGAGAAGCTCGGCCTGATTCGGCGCACGCCGCGGCAGGCGAGGAGCATCGAAGTCTGCTTACCCCACGAGGAAATCCCCCGTCTCCTTCCCCAACCGTTCCATTCCTCTGTGTCGAGGTACTAGACGATTGGCAGCCCGTGCATCTTGAGGAATGAGAGCTTGTCCCAATACCCGCGCTGGAAAGTAATCAAACCATTTCGAACCGTAAAGAATCCACAGCCGCGAAGGCCTTTCGGATCGCTCCACTCCAGGATTGCGACGTCACCTGCCTCGTGAATTTCCTCGATCTGGCAGACCATTGCTGCCCGAGCGAAGTCAGTCTCGAACATTTTGAGAAGCGCGGCGCGACCAATGACCGGAGCCGCCATGACCTGATGATTGACTGCAGTGTCTGCGTAGAGCCCGACGAGACCTTGCGCGTCTGCCGCGTTGAATCTCTCCACCCATGCCACGACCACGTCTTTTGGCTTCATAGGGTCCCTCTATTCGATACTATGGTGTGGGTCAAGCGAGCTTGTCTTCTCGAGTATTGTCGTCCGTGGTGTCCGCCGATATGGACACGGGCTCTACGAGAGTAGCAGTCGATGACTGGCGAGGTGAAAGTGGCAGAGACTGAAAAATGGTCCGTCGGCCGATGACGAGTGCCGAGCGCGCGTTGCATGTTCACAGTCGCTGTTTCGCTCGCGTCGGCAAGTAGTGGCTCGGTCGCGGAAAAAGTTCGTGGGATCCAGCGGGTTCCTTCGAGCTCGCCGGGACCGTTGGCTCACGCCACACGTAGAGCGGAAGGCCAAGACCAAAGAAGAGTACGGCAGGGAAGCCTATGACCACACGTTCGCCGAAGACCGCGAGCATGACCGCGTACACCAGGGCGACGACCGCCGTGAGGCCGAGCCACGGCTCGACGAGGAGCGCGCCTAGCGCCATAGCGACCGCGATCATCATGGTGTTCGCGAGGAGCACGAGGTCGACCTGGATGCCCCGAGGGATCGTGAGTAAGCACGTCAAGTTGAACGCAACAATCGGAAACGTGAAAATTAGCCACACTGCCCGGTCGTACGCTGTGACAAACAATACGCGACGAAACAGCACGACAATCGCGACCATGAGGGAGAGGGCCCACAGCCCGTGGTAAAGCACCACCGGACCGGACAGCCGGAAGCCGTCCCGAAGGAACGTCGCGACGAGCGCCAGGACACCGCCCCCGAAGCCGATGGCTGCCGCACGCCGGCGCAAGCCGCGAGCGACCAGCGGATCAAAATCGACCCGCGGAGGCGCGAGCGCGCGGTCGATCTCGGCCACCACGGCGTCTACGCTCGGCAAGCGTCCATTTGGGCTCGGGGCAAGCGCACGGAGGGTTGCTGCCACCACGGTATCGGGCGCCGAGCTCTCCGGGGGAGGCGGCTTTACCCTGCCCTGGCATACCGATCGGGCGAGAGCCTCCAGCGACTTTCCCTCGAATGGGGGCGTGCGAAACAGGGCGCGGTACAACGCGACGCCATACGCAAACTGATCGCTCTTGGCGTCGCCCATCTCCCCGCGATGCTGCTCCGGCGCCATGAAGGTCGGCGTCCCGACGACCATCCCTTCATCCGTAATCTCGAGATCGAACGCATTGGTACCGGCGGCCTTGAAGCGGCCCGATTCCCGGAGCCGCGCGAGCCCGAAGTCGAGCACGCGGACGCGCCCGTCGTCCCCGACGATCACGTTGTCGGGTTTGAAGTCTCGGTGGACCATCCCGGCGGCGTGCACGGCGGCGAGGCCGCGCCCAGCGTCGGCGAGCTTCTCGAGCACGTCTCGCGAGGACCTCTGCGTCCCTTCCAACCACTTCGTCAGCGTCTGCCCTTCGATGCGCTCCATGACCACGAACGTCTCGTCTCCATGGTGCCCGACCTCGTAGACGGTGACGACGTTCGGGTGGGCCACCTTCGCCATCGCCTGGGCCTCGCGGAGCAACCGTAGGCGGGCTTCAGTCTCGGCGGCGAAGCGAATCACCTTCACCGCCACCCGCCGGTCGAGCTGCGGATCGTACGCGTCGTACACCGCGCCCATGCCTCCCTCGCCCAGCTTCGCGATCACCTCGAAGCGCCCGAGGAGCTTCGGCGCGGCGGGCGTCGCCGCGATGGTGCGAAGGTGCGTTGGCGGCGGTCGTTTGGCCACGAGGCCGGGGGTCGAGATCGCTGGGCTCGCGAGGGCGCCGAGTAAGGCGCAGCACGCGTTGCAGTTGGCGGCGTGGGCGAGCATCCCGAGCCGCCGGCCACTGTCGAGCTCCCCCGCGAGGAAGAGATGAACCTGCGAGTCGTCAGGACACTTCGGAGATTGCGTCATCGTCGTACGCCTGCGAGCCCGCGAGGGGCGGAAGGAGCCGGCTTAGCGATAGATCGAGGTCCCCCACCACGGCGCGGGCGATGCTCTCGAATTCGTCGGGGGTGACCTTCAGGTCCTGCATGAGCGTCCGCTTCGTGGCCGCGAAAAGCTCCTGGCGCGCGCGCGCGAGCCGCCGCATGACCGTCGAACGGTCCACTCCCGTTACGCGAGCGATCTCCTCTCCGCGCGTTCCGACGGAGTGCAGGCGGAGAACGAGTCGATCGTCGTCTTCGAGCCTCGCGAAGGCTTCCTCCAGCGCGACCTTGAACGCGGCGCGATAGCGCTCCTTGAAGTACGCGAGCTCCACATCGAAGCCCGCGTCGAGGTCCGGGACGTCGCTCGACGTCGCCGGATCGCGCTTGCGGTTGGCGTTCAGCGCGATTCGCACGGCGACGACGCGAAGCCAGCCCCCAAGAGCACCTTTGCCTGAGTACTCGGCAATCCGCGCGGGGCGGCTCCCATCGGCGACGAGGAGCTGCGCCTCGACCGACCTCACGACGTCCTCGGGCTTCTCGCGATCATGCGCGAACGAGACGCGGGTGATGAAGGTAGGGATGAGCCCAAAGTGCTCTTTCGCGAGGAGCTCGGCCGCTCCGGGCACCCCCTCGGCACATGCAGAGGCGAGAAAAAAGTCCGCGGCGTGGAGCCCCTCGAGAAAGTCCGCGTTCGTCCCCGGAACGTGCAGCGAGAGCCTCCGGGCAAACGCCTCGAGCGGGAGCCCAATGCTCGGCCAGCGTGCGGCGCCCGCACGATGGTGCTCGGCGACACGCGCATCGAGGACCGCCGCGTCCATCCGCAATAGCCATTCCGGGACCCCTTCCGACTGAAACAAAATAGCGGAGACTGCAGCCATTTTCTGCATCTTGTCAAAAGTTGGCTCATCCGCAAGACGAGCCGCGCCCGCAGACCGTGTTGGCGCAGAAAGGCCCGGGTTTTGGCGCCCTCGTCGTCCATTTGCATTACATGACGCCCTCACCAAAATGCGACCCATCAAACACTCCGTCGGTACTGCCACCGCGACTCGGCCACAGTCCCAGACTTCCGGATTCGCATGGCGGACTGCGTGTCGTTCCTCCGGCGTCAGTTGTGCCGAAGGAGGTGAACGCGCGGCTCCTCGTGTTCTCTCCCGCGGCGGGCGGCTTCTACGCACTCGGCGGTACCCAGGCCTGGTCGGCCCTACTCGGGCTGGGGCGTCGGCTGCGGTTACATCGCAACAATGGGCGCCTACGCCGCTCACTACAGAGAGGCCGCACTTGACCTCGAGCCGAGCGACGCTGACGGGGAGTGGCCTCCCGGCGGCGGATCAGCGGGCGAGGGTGCGCGCGCGCACGAGGCGCGGATCGTCGAGGTCGAGCTTCAGCCTCTTGCCGAGCTCGATGAGGCGCGCCCACTGCGTGTTCCACACCTTGGGCCGTTCGCCGGCGAGCCACGCATTTGCGGTGCGCCAAAGCTGCGCGCGTGCGTCTTCGGAGCGCCCGAGGCGACGCAGGAGGTCGATGTGGAGCAGCTCGGCGAGGAGGCCGTGGGAGCCGTCCTTGACGGCGAGCGGGATCAGCGAGAGCGCCTCTTCGAGCCGCTGTTCGGCCGCCGCCTCGTCCGCCATGCGACGCGCCTCGAACGGGTGGAGCGGCTCGGTTTCGTCCACCTCGGGCGCGGCGAGCGGCGCGAAGTTGGGGACCAGCTCTTCGAGAAAATGCAGCGTCGTCGGGCCGAGCACGAGCGGGCCGCTCTCGGTATCTCGCGAGAGGCCTTCGAGCGCCGCGGCACCGAGCCCTACCCGGAGCCGCCCCTCTTGGAGCTCGACGACGTCGGCGCCTGCCGGCTCGATGAGCACGACCCACCTCGGTCCGCGCAGGCGGAGGCCGAGGCCGTGCACGAGGCGCGCGCGGAGATGCGCGACGAGCGTCGGTCGGAGACGCGCAGGCTCGACGTCGATCCGCGCGCCGGCGCACGAGACCTCGAGCGTAGGGACATCGTGGCCTTCGCTGCGCGGCGCCCCAACCGGCGCGGGCAAGACGAGCGCTTCGCGGTGGGCGAGCGTGACGAGCTGCGGATCGTGCGCCGCGAGGGCAGCCACGAGGGGCTCGCTCGACGAGAGCGCGGCGTCTCGCGCCTCGACCGAGGTGATTCCCACGGCCTGGAGCACGGACGCGCCGAGCTCGCGGTCGGCGACCAGCACGACTCCCCCGAGCACCGCGCCGCCGAGCACGGGGGGCGAGAGCGCCACCGTGTGCAGCGGCGCGAGCCGTCGCCCCGCGAGCTCCGCGACGAGGCGCTGAAGCAGCGCGAGCGCGGCGTGCAGAGGCACGTCGGGACCAATAGGCACTCGCAGCGAGAGCTCGTGGCCAGTCCTACCGTCCGTCACGAGGTGGTGGTGACCGGCGCGGTGGGCATAGGCGTGAACGCGTACACCTTCGGGCAGCTCGTAAGTCGCGACGCGCCGATCGACCGAGGCGCTATCGGCGTGCGCGGAGAGGATGCGTTGGCGGCGTGTGATCATCGCGCTCCGCTCGTCAGAGCGGGTAACCCGCCGCTTCGAGCACGGGAATGAGTGCGCCGAAGTTGCCGAGCTCGATCCCGGCGACCTCGGGCGAGCCCCCGAGCGCAGGTGTAACGAGGACACGACCGTTGTGGATATCGAGGCGATGCACGTCGCGGCGGGCGAGCGAGCGCATGACTC
This sequence comes from Myxococcales bacterium, assembly GCA_013297655.1. Classification (GTDB taxonomy): domain Bacteria; phylum Myxococcota_A; class Polyangia; order Polyangiales; family Polyangiaceae; genus JAAFHV01. The sequence goes on from JAAFHV010000051.1 coordinate 36,718, forward strand.
CGCCAGGGTAGCCGGCAGCGAGCTCGTGCTTCGCCACGCGGACGATGTATCCGCGCAAGCTACGAAACACCACCACGCCGGTGCGGGCGAGCTCGGCGAGGAGGCGCGGAGTCATCCACGCGTTCCAGGCGCGCTCGGTGGCTTGGAAGAACTGCACGGTAGCGTCTCGAGGCACGGCCTCGGCCTTCGGATCGTAGTGCTCGGCCTCGAACCGCGCGATGGGCTCGTCGTCGCCTTCGCTGTAGGCGTCTTCTTTGGCGGGCGCGCGCAGGAAGGCGATTGACGCCTTCGTGATCGCGTAAGAACCGGCTCGTGAGATGCGCGTGCGTCCGACGCTGAGCCGATCCACGTCCGTGAAGCGGACGACGACCTCGGTGGGTGCGCCAAACGAGCCTTGTGTCCAGCGCTGGATCCCCTCCCGGCCGACGTACGTGGCCACGCTCCCCGAGCCCATACCCCGGAAAAAGCGCCCGAACGCGCCGTCGCCGGCGGGGACGTTGGTGTCGGCGCTAAGTACGTCACCGATCGCGGGAGAGGGGGCGATAGGGAACGCGAGCCCTGCGGCAAGCGTGGAACCATCGTGTCGGGGAAACATGACGAGGTAAGTTACCCAAAAGCACTAGGGAGTCACGCGTCCCGCGGCTGGGCCGTTCGCGCGTGAAGAGCCTGGGCACGTGCGGGACCTCGGCGGCAGGGATCGCTCAGAGCTCGAAAGCGAGGCCGACTGCCCACGTCGTGGCGCCCACGCGCAGCGCTTCGGATTGGCCGAGCCCGTTCAGGTTGCTCATGTAGTACTCGAAGAACACGTAGCTGCTATTGATTCCGACGGACTGGTCGAGGGTTACGGACGAGTGGGGGTCGAGCCAGTCGAGGGCGAGCGCGGCGCCGGCAGCGAGGTGAGTGCCGAAGGTGTAACCGCGCCCCTCGACCGGCCCCGATGCGGTCTTCGAGATCGAGAGCCCGCCGGTGGTGCTCGCCTGCCAGAACCCGAGGCCGAGCCCGGCCTTCACATAGGGCACGATCGGCACCCGGAAGTCGTGCCACAAGGCGTCGAATCGAACGACCGCGACCATGTAGCTCTGCCAAATATCGAGTGAGGTCTCGTCTCCTGATTCGCACGTGCTCTTCGGTTTGTCGTTCGCGAGCTTCGCGATGCAACGCTTCAAATAGGCGCGCTCGGACATGTTGGTGTAACCGACGCCGACACCGGGCCCCACCGTGCCGAGATGGGGAATGCGGAACGCCTGCCAATCGGCTTCGCCTGCGATCATGAGGCGAGGCATCGTGCCGAACGTGGACTCGTACGGCTTGCCTTCGAGCCCCGGCTCGGAGTCGATGTCCGGACGAAAGGGAGAGAACCTCAGCTCCAACGCGAGGGTCTGCGGCGAGCGCGTCGTCTTGCCTGCGTGCCAGCGAGGCTGCGCATAGGCCGGCAGCGACAGCGCCACGAGCAACGGAAGAAGGAGCACGATGGCGGCTCGCGACGGGGAGGTCATCGATTTCCTCCCTTTCGCTTGCGGCGACGCAAGACGCCGACGACGAGCGCGGCGCAGGGCAAAATGCAGGTGATGGTGGAGATTGGCGCGGCGTCGACCGAGCAACCACCGGCCCCGCCTCCTCCGTCGCGATACGTCTCCCAGAAGTCGGTTGTCTCGCCGGGCATGACGCATAGCGGAGCGCCCACGGCCCCGACGTTGCCGTACGAGTCGACGGCCGCGATGGCCACTGCGTAGCTCTTGTCGTTGACGAGCGGCTCGTCGCCTATCTTCTCGACGACCACCCGGCTCCCCAACGCTCCGCCGATCTCTGCGCATTTGTATCTATCGTCGGGGAGTGGCGGGCTCGCACCGCTGTCGCCCGCGTCGGCGGCAGCGCCGGACAAGACGGTGGACGAGCACTCCGAGCTGGGAGTCACGACCTCCGTTCGCTCGACGCAACCTGCGTCGCTCGGCTGTTCCGCGGCCGCGTCGGCCGCGCCGGTGTCGCTCGCGTCGCCGCTCGTGCTTGCGTCGGCGCACACGAGCACCTGCTTGGTTACGGCGATCGTGGCCGCGGGGTTGGCGTCGCAATACACCCTTAGGCTTGTTTGGTCGGTGACGCCTCCCTCCCCGGCCGCACCGTACGTCACGATGATTCGTGCGTTTCCCGGCGCGACCGAGAGCCCCGTCACCGCCCCCGGACCTTGCGTTTTGACCGAGACGTCTACCTGGTCGGTCGAGATGGGCAGGGTGCCGTTTCCCTGGAACCACATGAAGTACAGACTGAACGTCGACAGGGGGATGCCGGAGCAAACCGACGGGTCGCCCGTGCTGTCGACGACGCTCGAGCCGGTGCGCTTCTTGACGATATTTCGGACCGGGATCTCGACGGTGCCGACCTCCTGCCGCGGCAGGTCGCCGTGCGGGCGCCAGCATTGTTGGGTGGTGCCGTTTCGGGCTTCGATCGGCTTACAATCCTGCTGACCGGCCCACACCTCGAGCGTCTGATTCGGGTCGAAGCCGCTGGCCTTGTAGGCGATACGGATGCGCTGATTGTCGACGCAATCGGCGTAGTTGACGGCCTTGCCGTTGACGGCGCGGGGGGTGACGGTATCGCCGCCCGGCGTCAGCCGAACGAGCGAGTCCTTGTTCGTGATCTCGATGGTCTGCGCGGAGGCGAGCCGTGGGGCTCCGATCACGACGAGGAGCATAGAGACGACCCATAAGAGCTTGGCTAGCTTCATGGTGGGCGCCGATTGCAACGCAGGTGCCACGCATGGATTCGCGAGACTCGCGTTTTTATTCCAATAACAAAATGTCAGACTGGCACCGCGGCTCGCGAAGTGGGTCGCGCGGGCTCGCCAAGTTGACAAATGCTCTCGTCGCTGGCGCCCATGATGGCCATTTTCGTCGTGGTGCCAAACGAGGGAATAATCGCCACGCGGCCTACGGGGAATGGCCCCGAACGCGGTGGGAGGGGCAGGTGCCCGCAACGCGGCGCTGACGCGGATCTTCGTGAAGACGGTGCTCGGGTTCTACCGCGAACGGGGTGGTGGACCTTCACGCGGACAGAGCGGTGCAATGGTCGCGGTTTACCCCTTCGGGTATCACAAAGCGCGTCAGCGAACCTCTTCCGATCTGAAGCTGGACCCCCACATCTACGCGGTGTTCCTCGACGGCGCATATCGGGACAAGGGCGACGAGCTCGACTTCCGAGCCGTTGGGCACCTGTCGACGCGCGACGTGGCGGCGGTGCTCGAGAGTACGCGCGACCGGATGGTGAAATACCTACGTCGTCACGGACTTCTCCAGGACGGCGACTCGGAGGATGAGGGCGACGGTCTGGCCGTGCTCGCGGCATCGGCCGTCTTGGGCACGACGCCACCGTCCGGTGCCTCGTTGAGGGCGGCGCCGAGGCGCGCTGCCCTTCGAAAGACGTCCGATGGTGTTCGAGCGCCCGCTGTGCGCCGCTCTCGACGGCTTCACGCTTCACGCCGCGACGCGCGCCGGCGGGCACGACGTGGCGGGCAGGGAGGCGCTGCTGAAGTGCGCCTACTTGGCGAGCGCGGCCCGCGGTCGCGCAGGAGTCCCCCTTCGGGGATCACGAAGCGCGTCGGGTGACACGCGGGCCGGACGGTCTGGTACGGATCACCCTCAAAAAGCCATTCTCGGACGGCACGGTAGCGGTGGACATGGATCCACTCTCGCTCCTCAGCCGTCTCGCGGCGTCGGTGCCAGCCCCCCGCTTCTCCCCCTTCGGGGATCACGAAGCGCGTCACACAGTTCGCTACGCGGGCGTCCTTGCCTCGGCGCGCAACCGGAGCCCCGTCTCGCGCCAAAGCCCGCGGTGGTCCCGCCGGAGATCGCGGCGGACATGCCCGAGAGACCGCGCCGAGGCTGCTATCGCGCGTGGGCCGAGCGGCTCAAGCGAACGTTCGGGTTCGACGTTCTGACGTGCGCCTGCTGCGGGGGGAGGATGAAGCTGCTGGCGATCGTCACCGACCCGCAGAGCGTCGCTCGGTACCTCCAAGGCATCGGCGAGCCGACGGAGGTGCCGGAGCGAACGCCGCTCGTGGACCTCCATACTGGCAGAGTCGCGTGCTTCGGCGAGGAGCCGGCAGCGTCGAGGCTGCCGAGTAAGACGTGCGCAAGGCGGCGCGAAGCCGCGTTGCGTCCGCATCCATCTTGCTCGGGTTCGGCAACCTCCGTGCCTGGGTCGAATCGCCTCGGCAAAGGCCATCGGGCACCGTGCAAGTGCACGGCGCCACGCTCTCCCGACATCCGCCAGCTTGTGAAAAGTGGCTTGATTCGCTTACGCGTCCAAGGACGCCGAGCGCGCGAGCGTCGTTCACGGAGAGCTCAAGATGCAGAAGAAGAAGAAGAAGAAGAAGAAGAAACTGGACGAGAACGAGGAGACCCGAACCGCTGGTCGTGGATCAGAAGTAGAAGTCGAAGTAGGATGTCGGTGTGGCGACGTCGAACAAGCTGTCTATCTACGTTACTGGACGGCCTACGGTTGAGATTCTTGAAGCCCTTGCGGCAACCACCTACTTCGACAGTCCTCCTCCCAAGCTCGCCATCGAAGGTGTTGTTAGCAAGGCGCCCACGAAGTGGGTCGTTAGGCTCGCGGGTGCGGACACGATGACGCAGGCGTTCTGGCCGGATGAGCCCGACGACGACTACGGTCTCAAGGCCATCACAGTGAGCCCACGGCACGAGTCTGTGACCGTCAACGTCCCCGACGCTTTCAAGACACGCGATGAAGCGATCTCGATCATCGAATCGCTTCCATTCTCGTTACTCACGTTCGGACCTGTTCGCGGGGCACTCGACGTGGAGTCACAGTCGTTCGTTGGTCATATATCGCTTGGTTGGGGCTGCGCGTTTCGGGGTGGTGGCCACAATGCCGTCGTGTCACGACGATGGTTGGAGTTCGGTCCATGGAAGCTGATCAAGCGCCCAGACGACCTATCGATCGTCTTCTTTCACGATCTGAACGCGACCAAGGACACGGCCGCGAAGCAGGCAGCTCCGGGACATGAGTTCATGGCGTCACGGGAAACGGGCGGGTACGTCCGAACACCGAATCCGGTCAAGGGCCTCTACGAGGCCACAGAACGAAAGCTCGAGATCGTCGTGGACCCCGGAGACGAAGTTTCGGAAAAGGAGATGACCAATGCTGCATGGATGCGAGCCCAGAAGCGGACCGGCAAGGATCGCATCGATCATCTCGCATTTGTCTTCATGAAGCAGAACGACGCGCAGC
>JAAFHV010000510.1 GCA_013297655.1 Myxococcales bacterium
TGATCAGCGACAATTATTCTTGCAGGCCGACGACAACTAGAATTGCAGGTCGGCGGCCGTCCTGACGGCGCGTGCGAGGCTTGGCCGAGGGGCCGAGCAGGATCTCGGACTCTTGGAGTCAGAGATGGTCACCGACGCGCAGGTCAGGTTGCTGAGGAAGCTGATGAAGAAGAAGCAGAAAGCCATCGCCGCTGCCGCTGCCGCGGCGGGCATGAGCGAGCGCAGCGCGTACAAATGGAAGGCAGGTACGCTGCCGAGCGACGCAAAGGGGGGACGTACCTGGCGGACTCGCGAGGACCCGTTTGCGAGCGTCTGGGAGACCACGATCGAGCCCATGCTGAAGGCCGACACGCAGGGCGTGCTCGAGTCGAAAACGATGCTCGCGGAGTTGCGCGCGAAGAAAGGCGACGCGTACGGCCCGCCGCTCCTGAGGACACTGCAACGGCGCGTTCACGAGTGGCGTGCGCTCCACGGCCCGGGCAAGGAGGTCATGTTCGCGCAGGTGCACCCGCCGGGACGCGAAGCCGCGTTCGACTTCACCGACATGACGGAGGTCGGGATCACGATCGCGGGCGCGCTCTTCGAGCATTTGATCTTCCAGCTCGTGCTCAGCTTCAGCAAGTGGCGCTGGCTCGGTCTCGCCTTCAGCGAGACGTTCGAGGCCATGCTGCGCGGACTCCAAGATTCCCTCTGGGAGCTTGGCGGCGCGCCCGCCGTTTGGCGGAGCGACAACCTCTCCGCGGCGACCCACCAGCTGCCGGGCGGCGGGCGCGAGCTCAATCGAAGGTACCGTGACGTGCTGGACCACTACGGCGCCAGTTCGAGCCGAATTGAGCCAGGTGAGTCGCACCAAAACGGCACGGCCGAAAAGGGCCACGACGTCCTGAAGTCCGCCGTTCGCCAGGCGCTGGTTTTGCGCGGGAGTCGCGACTTCATCGATGTTGGCGCCTACGAAAAATTCCTCCAAAAAATCCGCACGACGCTCTTGGAGAGCCACAAGCCCGAGCGGCTCGTAGAGGAGCGTGCGGCGCTTCACCCGCTTCCTTCGTCTCGCGTACCCACGTACACGGCGTACGAAGCGACGGTCCGCACATGGTCGACGATCCACTTCGGCGGCCGTACCTACTCGGTGCCCTCGCGGCTCATCGGTCGGTTGGTTCAGGTCCGCCTCCATCCGGATGTTGTCGAGGTTTGGTATCGAGACAAGCTCACCGAAACGATGCCTCGTCTTCGAGGCGCGAGCCCGTATCGGATCGACTACCGGCACGTCATATGGTCCCTCGTGCGAAAGCCCGGGGCATTTGCGAGGTACCGGTACCGAGAGGAGCTCTTTCCGTCTCTCGTTTTTCGGCGCGCCTACGACGCTCTCGTCGGCGCTCGGCTCGAGCGTGCGGACGTCGAGTACGTCCGAGTCCTTCACCTTGCGGCCAGCACCATGCAGTCCGACGTGGAGGCCGCGCTCGAGGGCATGCTCGCGCGCGGCGAGCGGCCGGACTTTCTCGCCGTCAAGGCGCTCGTGAAGCCCGAGAAGACAACGATCCCGATCCTGCACATACCCGCGCCCGATCTTACGATCTACGACCGCCTACTCCGCGGCGGTGAAGCGTGAAGGCCGCTTCGTCCGCGCAGCACGCTCGCGTGCGCGAGCTGTTGACGCGCTTCAAGCTCCCTACGTTTGCCGCCGAAGCGGTGTCACGCTTCAACACTGCTGGCCACCAAGACGCTCTCGCCACGTTGCTCGAGGTGCTCGAAGCCGAGGCCGACGAGCGCGGACAGCGGCGCACAGACCGCCTCCTCAAGGCCTCGCGTCTCTTGCAAGGCAAGACGTTCGAGACGCTCGACCGCGAGCGAATCCCTCGTGGAGTGCTCACGAAGCTCGACGAGCTCGCCTCCGGTGAATTCCTCGAGCGCGCCGTCAACGTGCTCTGCTTCGGCCTCCCGGGCCGAGGAAAAACTCACGCGGCGTGCGCGCTCGGACACGCCCTCGTCCGACGTGGGCACTCCGTCCTGTACGCGCCGACGTTCCGCATCGTGCAAGACCTGCTCGCCGCGAAGCGAGACCTCGCGCTGCCGCGCGCGCTCCTACGACTGGACGCCTACGACGTCCTCATCCTCGACGACATCGGCTACGTCCAGCAGAGCGCCGACGAAGTCGAAGTCCTCTTCACGTTGATGGCCGAGCGCTACGAGCGAAGGTCGCTCGTCATCACCAGCAACCTCGTTTTCGGAGAGTGGGATCGGATCTTCAAGAACCCGATGACCACCGCCGCCGCCATCGATCGGCTGGTCCATCACTCCGTCATCCTGGAGTTCGGCGGCTCCTCGAAACGGGCGGACGAAGCCGAGCGTCTCGCCAACGTGCCGAAGCCTGTGACGCCGACGACAACTACAGGCCCAGCGACAACTACCGCCTGACCACCCTTCCCCCCAGCGACAACTACCCGATTTTCGGTTTCAAATTTTGATCAAGCGACAACAAGAACGAACCCCGAAGAGTCCTCGCGCCGTCGCCGCGAACGGCCTTCACCCCCTGGCCTCCGCTCTGCAAGAATAGTTGTCGCTGACCTGCAAGAATAGTTGACGTCGATCA
>JAAFHV010000511.1 GCA_013297655.1 Myxococcales bacterium
CACAAGTGATGGACGAGGGCCGCCACGTCGAGGTGTTCCACCGGTACCTCGATACGAAGCTAGAGAAGCTCTATCAAATCAACGACAACCTCTTCGTCATCATCGACGCGCTCATGCGCGACGGGCGCTGGGACTTGAAGTTCCTCGGGATGCAGATCATGGTCGAGGGGCTCGCCCTCGGCGCGTTCGGAGTGCTCCACCAGCGCACGAAAGAGCCGCTCTTGAAGGAGCTGCTCAAGAACGTCATTCAAGACGAGGCACGCCACGTTCACTACGGGGTCGTCGCCCTTCGTGAGCACTTCAAGAACAACCTGAGCGACAGCGAGCGCCGCGAACGGGAAGATTGGTCGTTCGAGGTCGCGCTCCTCATGCGCAATCGTTTCATGGCGTTCGAGGTCTACGAGGAGTGGTTCGAGGGCCGCCTCACGCGCGACCAGTGGAAAGACTTGGTCACCACCTCGCCCGGCATGCGCGATTTTCGTCGCATCATGTTCTCCCGGATCGTGCCCAATCTGCGCGAGATTGGCCTCCTCTCTCCACGCATCCTCCCGCACTACGCCAAGGCGGGGCTCGCCCAGTACATGCACGGAAAGGCCGCCGATACGATCACCGCCGCCGAGCTGCTCTGCGACGTGTGACTCCGGTCGTCGACGAAGAGGCGCGGCCCCATCTCGAGCGCGGCGACCGGTCGTGACCGCGGGCGAGGGTGGGGCCTTTGTTTCAGGCGAGCCGTTCGTCTTCGGCGGCGGGGGTGTCCCCCGGGCCGAACGGGCCGCGGTCCGGCTCTTCGTGCTCCTTCAGGATCAGCTTCGGCGGACTCGGGGTCTCCTGCGGCGGGGCGATGGCCTCGTCGCGGGTGGCGGCGGCGGTGAGCACCTTTCTTAGCTCTTCGACGGCCTCGTCTCGCTGGGAGCCGATGGCCTCGACTCCCGTTTCCATGCAGTGCGCGAGGTAGCCCTCGTGAACGGCGGTGAGGCGATACGTGTAGACGATCATAGGATCCTCGATTTGGGCGAAGTCGCCGGCGCGCGTGCTCTCTTGCATGGCGCGCGCACTCGAGTGCAGATCGTGTACCAAGCGCCGCGCTCGGGCCGGAGGGGGCGCATCGCTCGCGTGTCGGAGCGGACGAAAGCGCGCCGCGCACTGCGGTGTGCGCGCGGCGAGAGACCTCCCGTCGAAGGAGGGCGCGGCCGCGCGCGGCAAAGTGCCCCGGTTGAGGCGGAACGGTGGCCAAGAATGGCGCGCTAGTGAGATAATTTCAGTGATTTCGCTGGGTTGGGGCGTGGCATAGCGGCTGCTAAAGCGGTCCTCAGGAGGACAGCTCATATGCTCCGCGCATCCCTTTTCCTGTTCGTTCTCGCGCTCGTGGCGGCGGTGCTCGGCTTCGGCGGGCTCGCGAGCAGCGCGGCTTGGCTCGCGCAAATCTTCGCGCTCGTGTTCCTCGTCGGCGCCGTCATCTCGTTCGCCCTCGGCCGCCGCCCGGCCGTCTAGCGGCTTCGTCCGCGGCACGAGGTCGCTCTGCACGTACGTGTTTTCCCGAGGCCCAACATGAACACCATGACTCTGCCGTCCGATCCCTCGACCAAGGCGCCCGCCGCCGCCATCTCTCCCGCGTTCACGGCCACCCAGCGCGGTGTCTGCCGTGCCCACGGCGTGACGAACGTCGGGCACGTGCGGAAGCGCAACGAGGACCAGTTCCTCATCGCGAACGTTACCCCGTCGCTCCGCATCGTCGAGGCGAGCATCTCGTCGCCGAAGGTGCTCTTCGGTGAAGCTCCCGCGACCCTCTTCGCTGTCGCAGACGGCATGGGCGGGCACGCGCGCGGCGACGAAGCCTCGGCCCAGGCATTGCTCACGGTCGAACAACAGATCCTCGCCGCCCTCGGACGCGCGCCTACTTCTCCGCTCGCGAGCCCGTGCGATCTGCTCCACGCGTGCTTCGTCGCGGCGGACGACGACCTCAATCGCTCTTCGCCAATCGAAGAAGAGGCTCGCGCGATGGGGACGACGATGACGATGGCGCTCCTCGTCGGCAATCAAGCCTACTTCGCTCATGCGGGCGATAGCCGCGCCTACCTCTTTCGCGACGGCGAGCTCCACGTGCTTACCCGCGATCACTCCATCGCGGGGGAGCTCGAGGAGAGCGGCGCGATCGACGAAGACGCGGCCGCGAAACATCCACTTCGACACGTGGTGACCAACGTAGTGGGTGGCGGCTCGATTGGCGTAAATCCCGACCTCTTCGAGCTCACCGTCGCCGCCGGCGATCGGCTCGTCTTTTGCACCGACGGGGTGCATGGCCTCCTTAGCAAAGAACTCATCGCCGACGTGCTCCGCTTCGAGCGCGAGCCCCACGCGGCGGCCGACAAACTGGTCGCCCTCGCGCTCGACGCGGGCGGCAACGACAACGCGACGGCCCTCGTCGTCGCCCTCGACCCGATGAAAGACAACTCATGAGCAACACACCGCCTACCGGTCCGAATTCCCCCGTGCCTCCGCCTCCCGTTGGCGATCCGCCCGCTCCCACCCCGCCTCCCGTCCGTGATCCGGAGATGCCGTATCCC
>JAAFHV010000512.1:0-1552 GCA_013297655.1 Myxococcales bacterium
TCGACCCAGGCGGCGTGGAAAGCGAGCACGATCGCGCCCGGACGCGTGGTGTGCCTCGGGCCGAAGTACCAGTACCCGTACAACGCCGATCGCCTCCACATGGACGCGTTCTCGTATCGGCGCCTGGGGATCAAGCACGGGCAGGCGTTCTTCCAGCACCAGGTCCTCAAGAAGGCCTTCCGCCCCCTCGAGCCCACGGCGACGACACGCACGGGGCGGGTCGTGAAGGTCGCGTTCTTCGTGCCCACGCCGCCGCTCGCGTGGGACACTGTGCTCCCCACGCCGCACCCGCAGGCGGGGCACCCGTGGGCGAACGGCAAGGGCTTCGAGCTCGAGGACTCGAACGGCCAGCTCCCGATCGAGAGCGTCGCGATCGTAGGCAACACGATCGAGATCACGCTCGTGGACGAGCCCACCGGCACCGATCTCGTGGTCCGTTACGCGATGACGATGGACGACGTGGGCCCGCCAGGCCGGCGCGGCGGCGAGGGCGACGGACGCATGGGGCTCCTCCGTGACTCGGACCCGCTCGTGGGTATCGACGACGAGACGATCGAGCTCGACGTGGTGCAGGGCGACACCGCCGTGACAGGCGATTTCTCGAAGCACGGCCGCTACGAAATCGTGGTCGGCGCGAGCTTCGCCCCCGAGACCGCGATCGTGACCCGCACCGCGACGACGGCGACGCTCTCGGCGCCGTGGACGGGCATGACCGGCAAGGCGATGGTGAAGGTGCACTCGAACCAGCACAATTACGCGGTCGCCTTCGAGCTTCCCGTCCCTTGATCGGCGCGCCTACGCGTTGGACATCTCGAGCGCGGGCCGCCATCTCGCTCGTGATCGCGGGGTGCCACGGCGCGCCTCCCGATACACCTCCCGCTCGTCTCCCTCCTCCCTCCGAGGTCGCGCTGGACGCGGACGCGGACGCTACGCTCGACGCGGGTAAGGCCGACGCTGTTCGGCCGATCGCCGAAGAGATCCCGCTCGTCATCGGGGTGGGTCAGAGCCTCTGCGCGGGGGTCGGAGGGCACCCGATGCTCTCCACCACGTCGCAGGACGACAACCTCACGTTGTGGGACCCCGGTCCGGAGCCGAAGTTCGCGATCGACGGAGGGCCGGACGCGCTCGCGCGTCTCGTGTTCGTGCCCCTCGTCGAGCCCATTCGCCCGCCGATGATCGACGACGCCGGTTACCCCCGCTACGGGTACCCGAACCACATCAAGGGCGAGACGTTCCACACCGCGATGGGGCGCACGATCAGCGCGCGTACGAAGGCGCTCGGGCACCTCGTGCGAACGGTGCACGTGAACGCCTGCGAGGGCGCGCGGTCGCTCGCCGATTTGCGCCGCGGAGGAAAGAGCCTCGCCTACGCCGCGATGCTCTTCGAGACCCGCGCCTACGCCGCGCTCGCCCGTGAAGAAGGGCGCGTTCCCCGCGTCTCGGCGGTCGTGCTCACCCACGGCGAAGCGGACGCGGAGAACCCTCGCTACGGGTCCGAGCTCGGCACGTACTTCGACGAAATCCGCGACGATTTACGTTCGATCACCGGCCA
>JAAFHV010000512.1:1562-2544 GCA_013297655.1 Myxococcales bacterium
CCGCCTCTCCGCGGAGCGCGGCGACGTGGTGTGTGTCGGCCCCAAGTACGATTTTCCCTACGCGACCGATCGCATCCACCTCACCGCGGTCGGCTACCGTAGGCTCGGCGAGCTGCTCGGCGAAGCCTATGTCGATACCGTCGTGCTCGGGCTCGCGCATCCGTCGGTCGAGGCGATCGCCGCGAGCGTGGTCGGCTCGACGGTCGAGGTGCGCTTCCGCGTCCCCGTCCCGCCGCTGGTGTGGGACTCGACGCTCGGTCCGGTCCACGCCGCGAAAGGTCATCCGTGGGCGAAGGGCCACGGCTTCGAGGTCGAGGACGACAAGGGCCGCGTCGCGATCACGAGGGTCAATCTCTCTGCCACCGTCGCGACGTTGCACCTCGCGCGCACGCTCAAGAACGACGCGGTCGTTCGTTACGCGATGACCCAAGACGCGGAGGGACCGAAGGGCTACCGCGGCGGCGAGCCGGACGGGCGCACCGGAGAGCTCGTCGACTCCGCGACGACCGAGGGCCTCGACGCGACGACGGTCGACGCGGTGGCGAAGCACGGGTCCGCCACGTTCACTGGCGCCTTCGCGGGCCACGGCCGCCGCGACAGGCTCGCCGTCGACGGCCTCGCGAGCGGCGCCGTGATCGTGGCGCACGCGGAGTCCGAGATCACCGCGTCGTCCGTCTACACCGGTGCCTCCGGCGCGGTGAAGATCCGGATCCGTTCCGACCTTCGGCACCACGGCGTGGCCTTCGAGATGCCGCTCTCGCTGCCCTCGCCCTCCGAGTGACGAACGCTGGTGTCACACACCGTGCATCATGCACTGACCTTCGGGGCGCCGAGCGAGCCCGTCCGTGACGCACGACGCGGCGAGGTCCGAGGACACGCGCTTCTTCGAGGGACCTGCGTCCTCCCAAAGCCTTTTGATTTACTCCCCGTGACGGACTCCGCAATCGCCCGGGTTCAGTCTCCCACGCAGACTTGGTCACTA
>JAAFHV010000513.1 GCA_013297655.1 Myxococcales bacterium
CGTCGGTCGCGCGCGGGCTCGCGCTCGTGCTCGTCGCTGGAGCGGGTTTCGGCGCTTCTGCAGATGGCGATGAAGTGACGGCGGAGGCGGTCGGCGGGGGCCGCGCGGGCGCGCTCGTGCTGGGTCGTGGTGGCGCAACGGTCTTCGCGACGCTGGTCGGGGGGGCCGCGCTCGTGGCGCTGTTGCTGGTCGTGGGGGCCGCGCTCGTCGCGCTCGCAGGCGGCAGTGCGCTCGTGTTCTCTGTTGGAGGCGCTGCCGTCGACGGAGCCGCGGCAGGCTCGTGCTCGGGTGGCGCGATTCGCTCTCCCGCGCCGTGGCGCGCGACGGCGGCGATTGCGACACCGAGGGCCACGCACGCTCCGAAGGCGCCTGCCGCGAACAGGGCGCGCTCGACCTCGCGCGCCGTGGGCCGCTCTCCCGGTGCTTTCGCGAGACAGGCCATCACGAGACGTGAAAACGCGCGCGGGAGAGCGGATCTCGTCGCGCGCGGATTCGGGATTTCGTCGCGCGACGTCGCCACGATCGCTTCCATCGCGGTGTCGCCGCGGAACGGCCGCTCCCCCGTCGCGAGCTCGAAGAGCACCACCCCGAGCGAGAACACGTCTGTCGAGGGCTCCGTGCGGCGCCCGAGCGCCTGCTCCGGTGACATGTAGCCGGGGCTCCCCAGCACGTGCCCTTCCACTGTCACGATATCGGACCCTTGCCCCGCCGCTGCCCCGAGGTCGTCGGTCGACCATTTTGCCAATCCGAAATCGAGCACCTTCGCGGCGCCGGTTTTGTCGACGAGGACGTTTTCCGGCTTCAAATCGCGGTGAACCACACCCGCCTCGTGCGCCTTCGCGAGCGCGCTCGCGATCTCGCGGCCGGTCCGTAATACGGTATCGAACGGCACCGAGCCCGAGCGGATGCGAGCGCGGAGCGTTTCTCCTACGACGTGCTCGAACACCAAAAAAGGCCCTGCGTCGCATTGCCCCATTTCCAAGATGCGCGCCACGTTCGGGTGCACCACGCGCGCGGCCGCCTTGGCCTCGCGGAGGAATCGCTTGCGGCGATCGGCGCGCGCGACGTGATCGCCGCGGAGCACCTTGATCGCGACCCGGCGGTCGAGCTCTTCGTCGCGAGCCTCGTAGACGACGCCCATTCCGCCGCGGCCGAGCACCGCCTCTACGACATAACGGTCCACGCGAGCGCCAGGCGCCAGATCGGCGGTCGCGGCGCTCGCGCCCGTGTCGGCGAGCTCGCGGAGGAACGCGTCGCCTTCGTCGGATGACACCGGGGTGATCTCGCTCGCGCCGTCAGCCATCGCGCTCCGAGGAGACGAGCCCGAGCTCGCGGCCACGCTTCTTCAAGCGGTCCTTCAAGAGCTGGAACCGCTTGCGCAACCTCGCCGGCGCAGCAGGGTCGAGCGCTTCGTCGTCCGCGAGAATGACCGCGATCTCGGGCCACGAGAGGGCGCGCTCGACGCGGAGAGAGAGCAGCATGCGCTCGTCGATGTCGAGCTCCGCGCGGAGCAGCTCGAGGGCACTTTGGCGCTCGCCGCGGATCACGCTAAGGGTGTGGGTTCGCACCTCTTCGACGATGGCGGAGAGGGGCCCGAGGTTCGAGAGCGGCTCGAAGATGCCCTCGCGCCGCCCGCGCTTTCGGATACGCGCCGAGGCGCGCCGGGCGAGCGCATAGGCCCACGTGCGGAACGACGACTCCCAACGAAAACCGGCGAGACCACGCCAAATATCTTCTGCCAGAAGGGAAAATGCGTCGGATCCGGTGGCCTCGTCGCCGTGGGCGTGCACGAGGAACCGCAGGAGCTCGGGGCCCGCGCGCCGCAGCGCGATGGTCGCGGCCTCGTCGTACGCGCCTACCTCGGCGAGCGCGCGGAGGTCGGCCTCGAGCGCAGCGTGAGCGGTCGACGCAGACCCTTCCCCCATTCGAGGAGAATACCAGAACGCTCCCCAGCGGGAAAAACAGGACGCGCCTTTCGTGACCCACGGCGACATGCCACGATGAGACCTTCGTGCGTCCGCTCCCGCTCCTCCCGCTGTGCCTCGCGTCCGTGCTCGTGGTGTCCCACTCCTCGGGCCGCGAGGCGCTCGCTACGTCGAAGAGCGGCGCTTTTTTGCCCGCGACGGCGGACCAACCGGTTCGTGTCACCGACGAAGGCCCCGCGGTCACGCTCTTGGGCGCGAAGCCCAGCGTGGCCGTCGTTCGAGGCGGGAGGCTCGAGTATCCGGACGCGCTCGGCCCCGGCGTGGACCTCGTGCGTGAGGGCCGTGGCTCGCTCGCGGCCTCAGGGACGACCGCGCGAGACGCCGCCTTCGTTTCGCTCGGCCACGACACGAGCGGGCTCGAAGATTGGATTCGCTTCCCGAGACCGCCAGCCGAGCCACGTGTGCGCTACCGCGTCGCGCTCGGCGATTTCGCAGGGCTGCGGGTCGTCGATCGCACGCTCGAGCTGCTCGACGCAGAAGGCGCCCCGCGGGTACGCATGCATCCTCCATGGATTCGCGACGCGGGAGGGAAGGTTTGGCCGGTTCGGGTCGACC
>JAAFHV010000514.1:0-1003 GCA_013297655.1 Myxococcales bacterium
CTCGTCCCTCGTCAGGGACTTGCGGCCCTGTAGCGTCGTCGTCGCGCCTCGCACGGCTCGCAACTCGGCGAAAATCCTCGGTCATTAAGCGGTTCGGTGCTCTAGTTCAGCCCGTCACTGCAAACCATCCCACGAAGGCGATTGGCCGAAACGACAACCGCCTACATGCGCGCGGACACGCTCGACCGTGAGGCTCAGCCAAACACGGGCAGCGCCATGAGGCCCAACGTGGCGCCGAAGCCCACCATCCAGACGAGGGAGCGGAGCTTGTCTTGGTCGGCGATGCAGAGGCCGGGGTAGATGGCGCGCGCGACGACGTGGGTG
The DNA here is from genome assembly GCA_013297655.1 of Myxococcales bacterium. Lineage (GTDB taxonomy): Bacteria > Myxococcota_A > Polyangia > Polyangiales > Polyangiaceae > JAAFHV01. Next base: position 325 of record JAAFHV010000514.1, read on the forward strand.
ATGGCGAGGATGGCCGCGAGCTCTGGGCGAGCGTGGGTGACCTCGCACGCGAGCACACCGACCGCGAAGGGCGGGAACGACTCGAAGCCGTTCGTGTGGGCCGCAGCGGCCCGGCGTGCGGCCCCCGTGAGCTTCGCCTGCTGGTCGCGTGGCGTCTTGTTGTCGTAACCCTCGGGCTGCTTCGCGAGGGCGGCGGCCGCGTACATCTTCGGCGCGAACACGAGCAGGAACGCGATCGGCACACAGAGCAGCGGGATGTTCATGGAGGCAACCTTGGGGTCTTTCGCCTCCCCGGACGACGAGGTCGCGCGAGACGTGCGAGTGAAGCGAGAACCAGACAGCACCAATGCAAAACCCCCGGACCTTGCGGTTCGAGGGTTCGACATTTTCTTCTCGGAGTGGAGCAAAGGGGGATCGAACCCCTGACCTCTGCATTGCGAACGCAGCGCTCTCCCAGCTGAGCTATTGCCCCGAGCGGATGGCGGCGCACTCTACGCACGGAGAATCTAGTGTCAAAACAAATCGACGGGCGGCGCCTAACTCGAGCCGCCACCGCGGTTTCCGCCCGGTAACGGAGTGGGCCGCGCGGCCGCAGGAACGACCACCGAAGGGATGCGACGCGTCTCGTGGGTGATCGGGCCGCCGGGCACGTTCAAGACCGGTGCGCGCCGGCGGGGGA
>JAAFHV010000514.1:1013-2531 GCA_013297655.1 Myxococcales bacterium
CTTCGACCGGGATCGGCAAGAAGAACGTGGGAGCGCCATCGACCAAGACCACGTCGGGGACGACGAGGGTCATGAGCGACAGGCCATCGCCCGCGGGTTGGATCGAGATGGTGAGGCCCGCGTCGAGCCACGGCGCGTCTTCCTCGGCGAGGAGCGAGAGGATCAGGAGGAGCCGCTCTACCCGGTCGGTCGGGACGAGCACCTCGGACAGACGCGACAGCAGCGCGAGGAACGTGTCGCGGTCCCCGAGGGCGGACGACGCGTCGTCGAGCGAGAGCTTCGCTAGCGACGCGACGTGATTGAATGAAGGAGCTCCCACGCGGTGCCTTTCCCGGTCAATGCCGGTAACCCATCACCAAAGCTTGAGCGAGAAGCCCCCAGCCATTGACGCTCACGAACAACAGCAACTTGAACGGCAAGCTTACCTGAGAAACCGAGAGCGTCTGGAGGCCGAGGGTGGCGAGCACGTTCGCCACCACCAGATCGATCACCAAAAAGGGCAAAAATATCAAGAAACCGATGGCGAAGGCCTCCGTCAGCTCCGTGACGACGAACGCGGGCGCGATGACCGAGAAGTCCTCCGCGAGCACCTTTTCGCGATCGGCCTCCGGACGCGACGCTCGCGCGACGTCCAAGAACCTCGCCACCTCTTTTTCGCTCGCGTTCGCCTTGAGGAACGTTCGCATCGGCTCTTTTGCAGCGTCGATCGCCTTCACGATCGCGTCGGGGCTGTCTGCGTGCTCCGCGAGCACGGGCGCCGCGCGGTCGACGATGACCTGCACCGTCGGCGCCATCGCGAGGAGCGTGAGGGCGCCCGAGAGCGCGAGGATCACGCTGCTCGAAGGCACCGACTGCGCCCCGATCGCGCTCTTCGTGATCTGGAGCACGGTGGAGATCTTCACGAACGCGGTGAGGCTGAGGAACAAGAACGGCACGAGCGACACGACCGCGAGCGAGAGCAAAAGCGAAATCCCCCGCCCTCCGCTCGGATCGCCCTGAGCCGCGTGAGCCTGCGCGACGCCCTGCACCGGAGCCGCGAGAGCCTGAGTCGCGACGAGCACGACGGAGAGACCCGAGAGCGCACCGAGCGCGCGTGACGACGTGCCCGAGCGTAGCCGCGTCACGGGTGCTCCTCGTCGTCGCGCGGATCGCGCGGATCGCGCGGATCGTGCGGATCGTGCGGATCGTGCGGATCGTGCGGATCGTGCGGATCGTGCGGATCGTGCGGATCGTGCGGATCGTGCGGATCGTGCGGATCGCGCGGATCGCACCAAGCGGACACGTCACGCGCGGAGGCCGGCGCTTCGATGGTTGTATTTTGCACGGGTTCGGGGTTCGGAGCTTCTTTTTTCGACTTATTGAGGGCCCGCGCGAGCACGTCCGAGAACGACGTGGCCGGCTTTTCGCTCGCGGGCAGCTCCGCCGCGGCGACCTCCCCGAGCTTCGTGAAGCCGCTCTCGCCGACGCCGACGAGGAACACACGACCGCCGACCTTGACGAGGTAAGATCGGAAGAGCG
>JAAFHV010000515.1 GCA_013297655.1 Myxococcales bacterium
CTGCGATTGCGGAGTCCGTCGCGGCGAGGTCCGAGGACACGCGCTTCTTCGAGGGACCTGCGTCCTCCCAAAGCCTTTTGATTTACTCCCCGTGACGGACTCCGCAATCGCCCGGGTTCAGTCTCCCACGCAGACTTGGTCACTATTGTCGGGCATGAACACGCTGATGGTCGGGCCAGACTGCACCCACCGGTAGCCGCCGGGAGCGTTGTTGCTCTGTGTGCATGAGAAGTCAGCGCCGGAGCAGGTCGTACCATTCGACTTCACGCCGAAGCAACTCCCGCTCCCCGAAGTACAGGTACCGAAGTAGGAGACGGTACCCACCGAGCCGGCATTGCACCCAGCCTTCGGGCTGACGGTCGCCTGGGAAAGAGTGATTTCGGGTCGATCGCTCTCCGTGGTCTCCGCGGCACAACCGACGGTCAACGCGGAGAGTGTAGCGAGGGTGGACAATGTGGCGAGAATGGATTTCGACATGATGCGCTTTCTTTGGTTGAGCGGGACGAATGAGTAAATTCTGTTCTCGGTTTCGACATGGTTCGCGCGAGGAGGTCGCGCCAGATGAATGAAGGAACAGAGCGCTCCCGCGTGCGCCAGTCAGGCACGAGCCGGGTTGGTTCGCGGTCGTGTGCGACGAGGTCGCGGTCGCACACGGGTATCTGCTGGCAACGTCCGTAGGACCTCACGCAACAGGGGAATTGACCAACGTCACGCAGCCAGTACCTGCTCCCCGACGACAGCATGCACTCTGGGTGACGCCCACACGGCTTCTCCCGTCAATCCGTGCGGAGTGCTCGGACCACGATTAGACGCAGCGACGACAGCCAGGTCGCGTCGATTCCTTTTGGTGTGCGCAATCGTCATCGCGTTGGCGGTCAAAGCTCTCGCCGTCGGCTTCTTGGGGCCGCGCGAGGTGATCGGGAGCAAGGCCCGAATCGTGGGGATCCTCATCGACCGAAATGCGCGATGCACGGAGTCGTGGCGTGCAGGGACCGCAGCGGGCCTACAGGCAGCCCCTCACGGTCGCCACTCGTCGGCGGGAGTTGGCATCGTTGGACACCACCTTTGGCGCCGCGGGGCCACGTCGGCCGCACTGCGGAAAACGGGTTGGCTCCCGGCAACGATCGCCGGCTCCAACGTCGACGTTTTCCGCTATGCTCGGGCTCGTGGACGAAGGCGTAGAAGCGGCCGCGGTTGCGGCGCTCCGGGCGGAGATCGACGGCCCAGAACAGAGCGTGTTCGCGGCGCACCTCGCAACGCTCCCGGAGGCACCTCGTGTTCTGGGCGACTACTACCTTGCGTACGCGGCCCTCTCGGGGGCGCCGCGCGCCGTCCGTCGTGTTCGGGAGATGGCCGCGCGCGAGGTAGAAGCGGTGGCGCGACGCGCGCGCCGGCAGGCCGCCGATGCGAGCGATCTGTTGCAGTCACTGTCGACACGTCTCCTGGTGGGCGGCCCCGACGGAGGCCCTCGTGGCCTCGCTTCCTACGGTGGATCCGGCCCGCTCGCCGTTTGGCTGCGGGTCGTCGCGGCACGCGAGCTCGTGAGCGGCGGACGCAAGCGCACAGATGTCGTGGACGACGAGCTCGCACGCGGACACGTCATGCCCGCAGTTGGTAGCGGCGCCGACCCGGAGGCCGACTACCTGCGCACCAAGTATCGCGCGGTCTTTCATCGCGCCTTCGAGGACGCCGCCGCGGAGCTCTCGCCGGAGGATCGCAACATCCTGCGCTATCACTACGTAGATAGCTTCTCCATCGACCGCCTCGCAGCGATGTACGACCTGCATCGGGCCTCGGTCGCTCGGCGGATCCATCGCGCGAGAGACGCGCTGCTCGGTGCGACACGCGAACGGCTCCGGCGAGAATCGTTCGCCAGCGACACCGAGCTCGAGAGCGTCCTCCGCGCGGTCGAAAGTCAGGTCGACCTCAGCGTGACGAGTCTGTTCGGCGGCCCGCCGCGAGAGGGAAGCGAGTAGCCCAGTCCGGTCGTTCAATGGCGCCTTCGACGGTCGCGACGCGCCCCGCTTCCTCCGCGAGCCAGGGCCGCGAAAGGTAGAAAGCGCCGGCGGCGGCGGCGAGCTTTCGAGCACGGTCACGCTGCGTCGCGGGAAGGAGCCGCGCGACGAGGAAGCGCGTGCGGGCTAGCTCTTCCGGATTGCCTTCGTCCCCCAGTCGTTCGTAAAAGGCGAGCGCCTCGTCGGCGATCGCCAGGGCCCGCGCGAGGTCCCCGTTCGCTCTTCTCGCCTCGCACGCCGCGGCGAGGGCAACGCGAGCGCTCATGTGCCGAGCGCCGTCTTTGGACTTCCCGGAGGCGAGGAGCGACTCTGCGCGTTCGGCGGCCTCCACCGCGTTCGCCGCGCGGCCTGCGGAAAGGTCGAGCTCCACCTGGGCGAGCCAGGCCGTCGCCGCGCGCTCTCCCTTGTCGTTGCCGGATTGCTCGAAGATGGCGCGGGCTCGGGCGATGTCTTGCGCCGCGAGCGCCGGCTCGCGAAGGCCGACGTAGGCCAATGCC
>JAAFHV010000516.1 GCA_013297655.1 Myxococcales bacterium
CTTCCGCGTCGTCGATATCGATCACGTTGAGCGCCGCCATGGCAGCGTGGATGTCGGTCTCGGCCTTCGCGCCGAGGGTCGCTCGGTTCGTGTGAGCCATCGCGAGCAGCTCACCGTAGGAGACGATGCAGACGGCAGGGCGGATAGCGCTCGAACGGAGCCCGAAGGCGGCGTCGATGCGCGTGCCAATCTCCTTCCCGCCGATGAGCGAGAGCACGACTCCCGTGTCGAGGAGGAACGCCACCGCGCGTCACCGCCCGGTGTGGAGGAGGTCGAGGAGGGCGTCGTCGCTGGCGCTGTTCTCCGCCCAGCGCCCGAAGAACGCGTTCACGCCGCGGGTCGCGCCGAGCGGACCGGGTTGGCGAGCGTGTGTGGGCTTCGTGCTCTTCGCCTGCGGGAGCTTCGACCAGAACGCGTTCTTCTCCGTGCAGGCGACGATCGCGCGGCCGTCGAGGCGGAGGAGCCGGCCGGAAGGACGAAAGATGGCGGAGCCTTGCACGCTGACGCGCTGCCCGAAGAGCGCTCGCGCCTGCGTGACGTCGCCTTCGAGGAGGACGCCGCGAAGCTCCTCGCCGCTGTCGAGCTTGATCGCGAACGATCTCGTGCTCTGCCGGATCATGTCGAGAACGCCGTCGACGCGGGCTTCTTTGGGGGCGGGGGTGGCGTCGTCGAGGGACTGGGCCTGCTCGAGTACGGGCGAATCGACCAAAACGAAGCCAGGTTTGCGCCGGTTCTCCCGGTGTTTCGCCTCGACTTGGATGCTCTGCACGTCGTCCCCCACCACGCGACCGAACCGTTGCAGTTGGCGAAGCAGGGAGCCGTCGAAGCGGGTGCTGTCTTCTCGGGCGGCGGCGACGTCGTCGATCATCGCGGCGAGCGTGTCGACGGCGGACCAATCGCGGGCCGGCTTCGAGGGCCACATCTCGGTTTGCGCGTACATTTCCTTGGCGAGCTCGGGGATGTCACCGAACGGCCGCGCCGTGAAATGGAGAACGAGCTCGTCGCCGGGGTCGATGTCGCGCAGGCGAACGGCGGCCGCCTCTTGGAGCCAGCCGTGGCGCCGGCCCTGCGGCCGGCTGCGGCCGATGAACGCCATACGCACGGCCCCATCCACGCTCGCACCCACGGCCTCGAGCAGGCGGCCCCCGAGGGCAGGGGGGAGCCCGCCGTGGAAGCCGTGGGGGCCTCGGACGCGGATCTGGTGGTGGAGCTCGGTCATACGAGGGGTACGATACACCCTGATAAAGGCGGGGGCCCGTGGCCGTTATCGCGACGCCCGACTCGCCCAGCGAGGGCCAGGAAAGGCTTCGCGCGGGCGAATCTGCCGCCGCGCCGGGCCTCGGACGGGGAGGCCGCTTGCGAAGCCCGGGAAATTCCGTAGAAGGAGCCGCATATGACCTCTCCTGACGTGCTCCGCGAACGCATTCGGCGAAGGATGGCCGACGAGGTGGGGCGCATCGAGAAGCAGGCGCCGTTCACGGTGGGGCTCGCTTATCCGTCGCCCTACGGCGCGGGCATGAGCTCGCTCGGGTACCAGCGTATTTACCGTGCGATCATGGAGACGCCGGGGCTCGGGTGCGAGCGCATTTTCCTGGACGACGAGGCGGAGGGCTCGATCTCCGAGCAGGGTCGTCCGGTGAGCTACGAGAGCCGGCGCTTCTTGGCCGATTTTCCGGTCATCGCGTTTTCGGTCGCGTACGAGCTGGAGATCGCGGGCGTGGTGGCGCTCATGGATGCGGCCGACGTGCCGGTGGAGCGCGCGAAGCGAGACGAGTCGCATCCGTTCGTGCTCATGGGCGGACCGCTCACGTTTTCGAATCCGCTCCCGCTCATGGGTCTCGCCGACGCGATTGTGATTGGCGAGGCGGAGGAGCTGGTGCCGCAGGTGCTGCGCGTGCTGGAGGGCACCACGAACCGTGCGGAGCGCATTCGCGAGCTCGCGAAGATACCCCACGTGTTCGTCCCTGAGGAGCACGGCTCCATTCTGCCCACGGTGGCCAAGGTAGACGATTCGCTCATCCCCGCCTGGGCGCCCATTCGCACGCCGCACGCGGTGCTCTCCGACATGTTCCTCCTGGAGACGGAGCGCGGCTGTTCGCGCATGTGCACCTATTGTGTGATGCGCCGAAGCACGAACGGCGGCATGCGAATGGCCTCGATGGAGCGCATCCTCGAGCTGATACCCCACGACGCCAAGCGGGTAGGCCTGGTAGGCGCGGCGGTGAGCGACCACCCCAAGATCGTGCAAATCGTGAATACCCTGGCCGACCAGGGCCGAGAAGTGGGCCTGAGCTCGCTCCGCCCGGACCGGCTGAGCGACGACTTCGTCGCGGCGCTGAAGCGCGGTGGGTACAAGACGTTGACGACCGCGATGGACGGGCCGAGCGAGCGCTTGCGGGCTTCGCTAGAGCGCAAGGCGAAGGAGAAGAACCTCGTCTTGGCGGCTGAGCGGGCGAAGAAGCACGGGATGGACCGGCTCAAGCTTTATT
>JAAFHV010000517.1 GCA_013297655.1 Myxococcales bacterium
CGATCGCCGCGCGCTCGCCGCCCGCGTGCGAGCCCGCAAACAGATAGCTTCGTCTTCCGACCGCTGGCCGACGATGGAGGCGCTCCACAATCCCGTTATCGATCGGCAGCCTACCGTCGTCGAGAAAACGCATCAATGCCACGCGGTGGTTGAGCAGATACTGGATCGCCTTGCCGAGCAGCGAGCTCGGCGGCTCGACCGGTTGGTACGTCCGGCACCAGCGCACCAACTCGTCGTACACCGGCTTCGAACGTCGCTGCCGTTCGGCGAGCCGTCGTTCCGCGTCGGCGTCGACCACGTCGGCCTCGACATCGTAGAGCGCGCGGAAGGCCGCGACGGCCACGGCGGCGCGCGCGTCGTTCGCCTCGAGCGCCTTCACGAAGTAGCGCCGCCCGTGCATGTTGCATCCGATTTCGATGCGCTCGCCGCTCGCGTACGACGCGTCGAACACGTTCGACGCGTCCGCCACGACAAAGCCGCGGCGACGCGCGAGGAACTCGAGCGGGCCCACTTCGCCCGGCCGCTGCCCGAGCTGCTTGCCCGTCGAGGTATACAGATAGGCCGCGCTCGACCGGTCGCCGACGTAGCCCCAGAGCGTGCCGAGGGTGATGCCCTTGGGGCTTTCCTTGTCGCGCACCGGCAGCCCCGTGCCGTCGATGTGCATCACGTCAGCGCCGAGCACCGACGCAAGCAAGTGCCCCCAGACTGGCCGCAGCAAGTCGGTTGCCCAGGTGATTTGATCGGCCATCGACGAGCTGGGCATCGACAGGCCCAGTCGCTCAAGCTGCTGGCCCTGCCGGTTCAGCGGCAGCCCGTCCCAGTACTTGCCCACGACCAGGTCGGCCACCAGCCGCGAGCCGTACGCGCCGCCGGCAACGACCTTGTCGCCCATCGGCGCGCGTTCGGCCTCGCCTTCGCACGTCGCGCACGCCAGGATCTCGCGACGGTCGAGTCGCACGATCACCTCGGCGGGGATCAGGTCGATGACCTCCGTCGTCTCGTGCGCGACGCACACGCGCTCGGCGCCGCACGCCGGGCACGGGCGCTCCTCGGGCGGCACGGGCAACGGGTTGAGCACGCGACGCGCGCCCGGCGGCGGCGGCCTGCGCACCGCCGGCTGCTTGGGCGGCTTGGTCGGCTCGGGGCGACCGCCGTGCTCTTCGGAAGCCTTCTCGAGCGCGCGATCGGCCTCCGCTTGCGCGCTCTCGCCTCGCTCGCCTTCGCTCGAGGCGTGCAGCGTGGCGAGGAACAAGTCGAGTTGCTCGCGCGGCACGCGCTCGCCGCGGTTCTTGCTCTCGCGCAGCTTCGCCAGCAGAAGCTCGAGCTCGCGGTTGCGGGCGACCAACGTCGCGACCAACGCGATCACCTCGTCGTCGTGACCGCTGGTGAGCAGCTCGCGAAGGACCTCGAGCACGGGGCCGCGCACCGTCCTCTTCTTCCTTGCCGCGCCTGCCGTCGTGCTCACGCGAGCACGAACAAAACCACGGACGCGATCGGCGTCAAGGGGAGCCGAGACATCTCGCCCCCCCGTACGCTCGAATCCGGTCGCGTGCTGCCGGTCAGCCTGCCCGACGCGCCATCGTCGTGGGCCGCTCCGGCACCCAGCGTTCGGCCGCCCGCGTCGTCGCCGGCTCGAGTCCCTCGAGCAGCATGGCCAACTCGTGCGCATCGATCGTCACGCACGGGGCGCCTTCGGTCACGCGCTCCGGAAAGGTGAAGCGGCCGCGCTCGAGCCGTTTGTGCACAATCGTGAATCCGCCGCGCGTCCACACAAGAAGCTTCACCTGCGAGCGCTTGCGATTCAGGAAAAGAAAGACGTGCCCGGAGATCGGATCGGCCGCCAGCGCCGAACGAACCTCGTTCGACAACCCCTCGAAGGACTTCCGTAGGTTCGTCGGTGCCGTGGCCACGTAGATGCGCACCGAAGCGGGCAGCAGGATCACGAGCCCGCCTCGTCGAGCGCCACGATCAAGGCCGCGACCCAGGCGGCCGTCACGGCGCCGACATCGCGGACCTCGATGCGCGCGCCGCCGCGCGAGGTGATCGCCACCGGCACGCCGAGCGCGATCGCAGGGGCGGGGCGCACCGTCACCGGGATCAAGGACACCGGGGGCGAAGGTGTCCCGCCCGACGACGTGCGCGACAGACGCGTTCGCCACCACGTCAACCGCTGCGGCTCGAGACCTCGCTGGCGTGCGAAGCCCGCGAGGGTCTGCCCGCTCCTCTGCCACGTGTCGAGCACGGCGCGCGCTCGCGACTCCGTCCACCGCTCCCGCTTGCTCGGCGGCAGCGACCTCGTCGACTCATCTCGTCTCGCCATCGGACCTCTCCTCCGGGCGCACGTCGGGGCGCGCCCAGGGGAAATTCTCGGCGCTAGGCAAGACGTTTGTTAGGCACGGTTCGGCGGACAGATACTGGGTTCGGGCTGCGGCCCACCTGCTCGCCCAGCTCGAGCCGCCCCGCCTCCGTCCACCC
>JAAFHV010000518.1 GCA_013297655.1 Myxococcales bacterium
AGGCGCTGGGCGTCACCGTCGCCACCACGCGCGCGATCGCGACCACGCTCGAGGTGCCCTACGCGCGCGCGCAAGACGCGCTCCGTCGGTACATCGCGGCGGCGATCGCTCACGGCGCCGAGTCCGACGTCGACGAGTCGGTCATCCCCGAGGCCGAGACACTGCTCGCGCCGATTGAAGACGCCCGCGCTCGTGCGGCGGCGCGACGCGCCAAGAGCGGCAAGGGCGACGAGGAGGGGGTGGAGCCCACCGACGACACCAACGACCCGCCCAGCCCGGACCCCGCCCCGGACGGAAACGACTAACGCGCGACGTCGTTCGAGGCGAGCCTCAACCCGAGGCCCATCGGTTCGTCCTGCTCCTCCCCAGGGCGCGACCGATGGGCCTTTCCTTTTGGACCATGAACGACGAGCCCGGACCCATCGGGCAATGGGTCGCGAGACCTCTCGAGGGGCTCGGACCCATCGGCCGATGGGTCACCGCTGCCAAAAGCCTCCGTCTGGAGGTTCCTCGAACCAACTTTCGGCCACTTACGGCTCGCGACCATGTCGTCTCATCCCCTCACCGCCGCGCCACCGGCCTCGAAGCCCCTTCCGACCAAGGGTTTTTGTGCCTCAAACGCGCTTCGAACCCATCGGCCGATGGGTTGTGGTGCCTCGTGGGGCCAAAGCCCCCATCGGCCGATGGGTCCGGCCGCCAAAAATCGACCGCGCGCGAGAAACGAAATCCGCGGTCGTGCCGATAGACCGCCCATGCGAGCCGAAAGCCCCAACCCGAGCGATACGCTCCTTGCCGAAAATCAACAAAATGACGCAGGTGCGCTAGTGTGCGCGCGGGTGGAAGGGAGTGCCGATCGGAGTCCTGCGTGGCGAGCGTCGTGGCATCCGCTGCGCGCCCTTCTGAGCGGTTCCGACTCCTTCCGACGCACGACGGCGACCACGAGGCATCGAAGCCGATGACGAACGCGAACATCTGGCCCGAGTACAAACCCGGCGCGCTGGTCACCGGCACGCAAAGCGCGGTGATCAAGAAGGTGGGGCAAGGTAGCCAGGCCGAGGTCTACCTCGTGCGGGACCTGTTCCTCGAGCGCGTCGCGGTGATGAAGCTCTTTCGGGCGCAGATTCACTCGGAGCAGGCGGTGCGTGACTTCCGCGGGGAGGCGATCAAGCAGGCCGCGATGAGGCACCCGAACATCATCGAGGTGATCGCCGGGGGCATGACGGAAGAGAGCCCGCGACGGCCGTTCTTCCTCATGGCGTACCATAAGGGACACACGCTCGAGCACATCCTCCGACGCATGCACGCGACGGATCGGGTGCTCCGCGACGAGCACCGCGCGAGGGTCGCTCGGGGCGAGCCTTCGGAGTACGAGCCGCGCTGGGTGACGATCCGCGACGCAGCGGAAGTATGCGTGCAGATTTGCGCCGCGCTCACTCACGCCCACGTTACCCACGGGCTGCTCCATCGAGACGTGAAGCCGGGGAACCTCTTCGTCACGAACGAGGGCTGGGACGCGGGAACGGCGAAGCTCTTCGACTTCGGCATCGCGAAGCTCACCGCGGAGATCAAGGCGAACCCCGACCCGAGCCTGTATGGCACGCTTCGTTATTGCGGGCCCGAGCAGCTCTACGGTCGCGCGTGCGAGCAGAGCGACCTCTACGCCGTGGCTGGCATCTTCTACGAGATGATCAGCGGCTCGCACGTGTTCGCAGAGGCGAAGACATTCCCGGAGCTGATGAACGCGGTCGCGAAAGAGCCGCCGGTGCCCATCTCGAAGCGCATGACCAACGTATCGCCGCGGCTCGAGGCCTTCTTCTCGAAGAACCTCCGCAAGAACCCAGCGCAGCGTGCGGTGTCGGCGCGCGAGATGGCCAAGGAGATTCAAGCGATCGCCGAGGAGTACGACGCTGCGGGGGCGAGCGACGACGCGACGAACCTGACGCTCGGGGGCACGACGGAGCGCATGGCGTTCCGCGCCGCGCGCTCGGCAGAGCCGGAGCAATCGGAGGAGGAGCTTCGACGAACTAAGCTCGACTCCATTTGGGACTCGGAGACGGGAGCGGCGGTCGAGCTCGGGAGCGACGGCCTTGCGCGCGCACCTCGGGTGTTTCGCGGCAAAGCCGTCGACACGGACCCGATGAACGGAGACGAGATCGCCGCTCGAGCCCGCGCGGTCGCGGAAGCTATCGAGAAGCAGAGTGCGCAAGAAGAGGCCGCCTTGAAGGCGGCGGAGCAAGCGGAGATCGAAGCCGCGCGCGAGCGTGCCAGGGTGTGGGCGAACGCGACGCCTGAGCAGCGCGCAGAGATTCGCAGGCAGCGAACGCGAACCACCCCGATGGGCCCGATCGCGCGGCCTGCGGCCGAGACTCCACCGCCGCCGGAGATGTTTCCACCGGCCGCGTCGGCCTCGCCGGTCACGCGGGAGCAAACAGAGGAGGAGCGCCGCAAGTTGGAGCGCGA
>JAAFHV010000520.1 GCA_013297655.1 Myxococcales bacterium
TTGCCGTCCCGGCCCCGAGAAGGGTTACGTAATGCCGTCGCCACGTTTGGCAGTTAGGGGCCGCCGGAGAGGGTGACGTAGAGCACCGGAATGGCGATCCCGATCGCGACGAGGATACCGCCGCGACCGACGAGGCCTTTTTTACCGGGGAGCATGAAGATGCCAGAGATGGCCAAGAAGAGCAGGCCCGCCGCGTAGGCGTCGGCGAAGTAGGTCCACTGCTTTTTTCCACGATTCAAGTGCAGCCAATTGGCGAGGCGAAGGAAGAAGCGGGGCTCTTGGCCCTCGTCGATCGCTTTTTTGGCCTCTTCGTCGACGTGCACCGTGCGCTTGTCGAACGTGATGTCGACCTTGCCCGGATCGAGGCGGTACACCTCGCGTGGCTCTTGGGTGATCCCCAGCTTCGCGCGAACCGCGTCCGATAGGGCACGATCGTCGGCTTCGGCGTTGCCGGTTTTGGCGGGGAGCTGCCCGAGAGCGACCTCGCGCGTATACGTCTTGAAGCTCGCGTCGCCGTCTTTCCAATCGGTGAGATGGTTCACCGCGATGCCGGAGCTCGCATAAACGAGGGTGAGCCCGACGGCGAGGTACCCCATGTCGCGGTGGAGCGCGCGAAGCGTGGGGCGGATCGCGATCGACTTGCTTTTACCTAGTTTCGTCGGCGGCGCCACCTTCGCGGGAGAAGGTGCATCTTGCACGGGTTCGTCGTCCGCGGGAGCCTCAGCCATACCGCTCTTCTTTCCACGGATCGGCGTGGTTGTGGTAGCCGCGAGTCTCCCAATATCCGGGCTCGTCGCGGGAGACGAACTTGATGCCCTCGAGCCACTTCGCGCTCTTCCAGAAGTACAAATCGGGCACGAGAGCGCGCACCGGCGGGCCGTGGGGGCGCGGGATGCTCCCGCCGTTCAGCTTGTGGGCCACGAGCACGTTCGGCTGCATCGCGTCGCGAAGCGGGATGTTCGACGTGTACCCGTGGGCGGCCTCGAACACGACGTAGCGAGCCGTGGGCTTCACCTTGGCGCGCGCCGCGAGATCGGCGACCCGCACGCCGGTCCACTTGGCGTCGAGCATGGTCCATTTCGTGACGCAGTGGACGTCGCAGGTTTGATCCACCTGCGGCATCCGAAGGAGCTCCGCGAAGTCGATCGTGAAGGGGGCGTCGACCTCGCCGTGCACCTTGAGCTTGAACGCGCCGGGGCTCGGATCGCCCTCGGTTCCGCCCATGGCGCGCAAATTGCGAAGCAAGTATTGCCCGGGAGGGAGGCGTGGGCGGCCGTCGGCGCGGCGTGTTTCGCGGGCTTTTTTCTCTTCTTCCTCGCTCGCGAGCACGTAGTGCCCACCGCCGAGGATCGTGATCACGGTGCCGACCGTGAGCCCTCCCAGAAATACGCGACGCCCCATCGATGGCTTGAGCTCGTGCATGAAAATCTCCAGACGGCGCGGAGGCCCGTCCCGCAGGATACGCACGAACCCCGGTGGCGGTTACGGCAGACCTGGTAGGAGAGGAGGCGAATGACCCGCGCAACGCTCGAAGAACGCCTCGACGACCCTGGTTTTACCCCCGGAAAACGCGACTTTGCCGAGCTCTACGGGGCACTTACGGGACCGGACGAGGCGCTCGCGGAGAGGGTCGAAAAGATCCTCGTGAAGGCGGGCACCGCCGCGGCAGACGCCCTCGTCCGCGACGCGAGGAAGGCTCCTGCTCCCGCGGGCACCGCATTTCGGGTCGCGCGGGTGCTCGGCTCTCTCGGCGGCGAACCGGCGCGCGAGTACCTCCATGAGCGTCTCGCAGAGGGCGCCGGAAAGGAGCGACGCTGGGCGGGCACCTCGCTCGCGAAGCTCTGGCCCGAGGGCGCCGAAGAGCCGCTCCTCGCCGCGCTCGCGAGCTCTACCCGCGGAGAAGACGTGCGCGCCTTCGTGCAGGCCCTCGGCAAAGTCGGCGGCCCGCGCGCGCGAGAGGCGATCGAGGCTTTGCGCCTCGACGATCCGGAGACGACGCGAGTGGTCGGAAAGGCGAAGCTCCTCCTCTCGCGAACCGCAGAGAGGGACACGAGCGGAGCCGTCGCGAACATGGACGCGCCGCTCCCGCAGATCACGGTCCGCGTAACGTGCCGCGATGGGCTAGAGAGCGTGCTCGCGGAGGAGCTCGGGACGATTGGAGCGGCGGTCACCGCGACCACCAAAGGTCGCGTCACCGTGATGCACAAAGGGAGGCTCTCCACCCTCGCCCGCTCGCGGACCGCGCTCGGCTTCGCGATTGAAATCGACGTACCACGAAGGCCGGACGTCGACCTGCCGACCCGCGTCGTCGAGGTGCTCGAGTCCGACGCCGTCGCGAAGGTGCTCGCGATCACCGGGCCGCACCCGGTCGTGCGCTTTCGACTCGAGATGCC